>WJMD01000140.1 GCA_014728125.1 Candidatus Effluviviaceae Genus V sp. | reverse complement strand
CCCTGGGTGATGTATTGTCCCAGCGGATAGAACGATGCACAGCGTCGGCCGCCACCGCCGTTCAACCGTATGTGCCGATCGACTGCATTTCGTCGCAGTCGCTTCTCCTGATGGACAGCAAACCCGGTGAGGAAGCGAAGACTAGTCTCACCAGGTTCTACAAGGGTGACCTGCTATTCGGAGCGATGCGGCCGTACTTCCACAAGGTGTGCATCGCGCCGTTCGACGGAGCCACACGAACGACTGCATTTGTACTGTACGCCAAGCAGAGAGCTGACTTCGGGTTTGCAGTGTTGTTGCTGCACCGACCGGAGACTATTGATTTCGCGACGAATCATTCGACCGGCAGCACGATCCCGTACGCGGTATGGGCGAACTCAATGGAGACGATGCCGGTCGTCCTGCCGCCCCACCACGTGAGGATCGCAGTCAACGACCTGACTGCCGGAATTCTTGATCGCATCCAGGAGCCGTATTTCGAGTGCCGCACCCTTGCCGCCCTTCGCGACACGCTGCTGCCCAAGCTCATCTCCGGCGAGCTCAGAGTGAGAGACGCAGAGAAGTTCATCAAGAGGGTCTCTCCATGAGCGGCCGCCCAGCCAGCACGCACCGTGAGGGGCTCAAGGCCGCCCGTCTGCTAATGGTCCTCAGCAGCATCTCGCCCCTCTTCATCCTGTGGGCGATTCGCGGGAACAGCCTCATCCCCGACCGCTGGTTCATCGCGTTCTGCGCCCTGATGGTCGTCGTCCCGAACGCTTTCCTGTGGCTGCGGATCCGGACGGCGAAGAAGCAGGCCGACAAGTGCGAGCTCACCGTCGGAACGGCCGACGACCACCGTGACCACATCCTGGTCTACCTCTTCGCGATGCTGCTGCCGTTCTACTCGGAAGACCTCGGGAGCTGGCGCTACCTCGGTGCCTCGGTCGCCGCCTTGGCGTTCATCGTGTTCCTGTTCTGGCACCTCAACCTGCACTACATGAACCTGCTGTTCGCGGCGCTCGGTTTCCGGGTCTTCACCGTCTATCCGCCCGCCGACGGCAACCCGCTCACCGGCAAGACCCGCCAGGCCCTGATCACCCGCCGCGTGAGCTTGGCCTCCGGCGACAGGATCATCGCCTATCGGCTGAGCGACACGGTCTACCTGGAGGCCGAGGCATGAGGCTGAAGTTCGACCTCGGGAACGTAATCGTCACGGAGTTCGGCGTGGGCCGGGACGACGGCAGCGGGCAGACGTTCGTCGCAGTGTCCGTGGATGCGGACGTGCAGGGCGCGCTGCGCGAGATGGTGCAGGCAACCTGGGGCGCCATGCAGAATGACGCAGAGGGTCCGGCGAAGTACCAGCCCTCCGAGAAGCACGGGAGCATCGAGTACCTCTACCTGCCGTTGGAGGACGCCATGGCCTCCGCCGTGCGCACGCTGCACGAGGCGACGAATCTGGACATCGAGGGCGGTGCCCTCGACGAGCCGGCGGACATGTTCTGCTACTTCGTGCGGCTGACCGACAAGAAGGGGCAGCATTTGACCGCTCTCCGTCGCGCGTCGCAGTTCAAGGGAGTTCTGAAGAAGCGGCTGGTCCGATTCGTCTCTGACTCGCTGAAGTTGATCGAAGACAGCGTCTTCAAGCTGGACAGCGACTTCGACCTTCTCGTCGACGCGGCCAACGTCCACATCCTGCGGCCCAGCGGTTTCGAGTTCGCAGGCAAGCTCCAGCAGGCGATTCTAGATGCGGTGCCGGAGAACATCGGGGCGATCGGGAAGGACCTCACGTTCGTGGAGTTCGACGGTATCGAGGCCTACGCCGGCAAACACCCTCGCGCGGCCCGGTACCTCGCCTCGATTCGAGGGCAGGAGGAGACGAAGAACATCGACAAGTCCCTGCTGAAGAAGCTCTGCAAGCAGACCGGCGTCGAGGTCAGGGAGTCGAAGGGCAAGGTCACCATCAGCGAGGGCCACGAGTTGGGGTTCCTGGAGGTCCTGGACCGGCGCCGGTACGAAGTGAGCCTCGTGCAGGAGAAGCCCGAGCGATATCGCGCAGCAAGTCGAAGGAGGATCGATGGCTAGCCCGAGTGCAGAGAGAGCGCGCGCGGCGGAGGCCCGTGATTCGCCCTTCGTCATGCACGGGGCCCGTGATGCGGTCGCCTGCGGGTTGGGGCACATCGAGCAGCAGGTCCACGCGCTCGAACTGGCAGTGGCGGAGAACCCCGGCCTCGCCTTCGACCTCGCCAAAACGCTCGTCGAGAGCGTGTGTCGGGCGGTCCTGGGAGAACGGTCGATTGCATTCGCAGATGCGGATGACCTGCCCAAGCTCTTTAAGACCGCTTCGCGCCATCTGCCGCTTCTACCACCTTCCGCACCGGACGCTTCCAAGACTCGCAAGAGCCTGGCCCAGACGCTGAACGGCCTTAGCACGGCGATTCAAGGAGTCTGCGAGCTCCGCAATCAGTGCGGGTTTGCTTCGCACGGGGCAGGTTTCCCCCGCCCGACCATGGAGTCGGCGCAAGCGTTGCTCGCCGCCCAGGCCGCCGACACGATCGTCGGCTTTCTTCACCGCGTCCATTGTCAGGACCGGACGATGCCGCGTTCGCCATTCGAGACGTTCGAGGGGAACCAGGCGTTCAACGACTCCGTCGACGAGACCCACGGGCCCATTCGCATCCTCGAGATCGAGTTCAGGGCCAGCGAGGTCCTCTTCCAGATGGAACCGGAGAGCTACCGGATCTACGCGAGCGAGTTCGACGACGAAACGAATGGCGCCGGCGGCGCCGCGGACACTCCGCCGGAGGTCACGCCATGACGGAACACGGTATGACGGAATCCGTCGTCGAGCAGGCAGCGCTCGCGTGGCTGGAAAGCGCCGGCTGGGAGATCGCCCACGGCCCGGACATCGCCCCTGACACGCCCGGCGCCGAACGTTCCAGCTACGCCGAGGTCGTGCTCGAGCGCCGGCTGCGCGACGCGCTTGCGCGCCTGAATCCCGACCTGCCCGCCGAGGCTATGGAGGAGGCCCTCCGCAAGCTGCTCCGCGTCGAGGGGCCGGACCTCGTGGCCCGCAACCGGACGTTCCACCGACTCCTCGTCGACGGCGTCACCATCGAGTACCGCGACGCCGACGGCGCGATCCGCGGCGCACAGGCGCGGGTACTGGACTTCGACGACGTCTCGGCCAACGACTGGCTGGCGGTGAACCAGTTCACCGTGACCGAGAACAAGCACACGCGCCGGCCGGACGTGGTGCTGTTCGTGAACGGCCTGCCGCTGGCGGTGCTGGAGCTCAAGAACGCTGCGAGCGAGGACGCGACGATCTGGACCGCCTTCCAACAGGTCCAGACCTACAAGAACGAGATCCCGGCGCTCTTCGCCACCAACGCCGTGCTCGTGGTCTCCGACGGCGTCGAGGCGCGGGCCGGCACGCTCACGGCCGGGCGGGAGTGGTTCAAGCCGTGGCGCACGGTCT
>WJMD01000139.1 GCA_014728125.1 Candidatus Effluviviaceae Genus V sp. | reverse complement strand
AGGCGGTTCGCTATCTCGTCCGGCGAGTCGCTCCAGACCGTGTGGTCGCGGCGCCAGATCCTCCGGACGACCTCGTCCGCCTGGAGCTTCGCGAGGGCCTTCTCGTAGCTCGCCCTCCGGTCATCGGGCGAGGGATGTACGATCGCGAACTCCGCTGCCACGAGGAACCTCCTTCAGTGTACCCGGGGTCTGCAGACGTCGCTCCGCCGCGTTCGATCCGCCGGTCAGCAGCTCACGGTCGGACGCGCGGGCTCGCGGTGCAGCAGCCGGTAGTTCAGCACGGCGGCACCTATGACAAGCGCCCCGCCGACGATGCTCAGTGCGTCCGGGACCTCCGAGAAGAACAGGTAGGCCAGGATCCCGGCGAAGATCACGTGAGCGTAGACGTAGATCGAGATACGCGACGCGGGGGCCAGCTGGTATCCGATCGTCAGCGAAAGCTGGCCGGTCGTTGCGAAAACGCCGGCGCCGACGAGCGCCAGGAGCTGCTGCCAGGTCGGCACAACGGCGTGGACGAGCATCGGCGGGATCATGGCGAGCGTTGAGACCATCGCGAAGTAGAAGACGATCTTGAAAGGGGCCTCGCGGCCCTTGAGCGAGCGGACGACCGTGTAGGCCGCCGCCGAACCGATCGCGGAGAAGAGCCCCGCGAGGGCCGGTCCGGGCGAGAGCTCCAACTCGGGTTTGATGACGAGCGCCGCGCCCACGAACGCGATCGCCAGAACGGGGACCACGTATTTCGAGAGTTTCTCATGAAGGAAGACGGCAGCCAGTACGACCACGAAGAAAGGCGAGAGCTTGTTGAGGACCGTCGCGTCGGCGAGCGTCAGTCCCTCGATGGCATAGAAGTAGAGTGTCATCGCCACCGTGCCGAAGATGCCGCGCAGAACGAGCCACTTCGTGTTGCCGTCCCACGTGAAGAGCTTCGCGCCGCTCCGCGCACCGAAGGCGGCGGCGACCGGGAGCATGACGATGCTCCGGAAGAAGACCTTCTCGTACACCGGCACGTCACCGGCCAGCCGGACCATGATCCCGACGAGTCCGAACGACAGGCTCGACAGCACGATCATGAGGATCGCGCGCCCGCAGCGATCTTCGCCGATCGGCGAGCGCCCGACGCTGGCGCCGAAACCGGTGCTCCGGGGTTCGTTGTGCGACATGCTGCCAACGGTACAGGGGGACTCCCGAGCGGTCAACAGCGGGAGAACGCGGCGCCGCCTCAGCGGAGCAGCACGAGGCGCCCCACGATGTCGGGCATCGGTCCCATCGCCCTCGCGAAGTAGACGCCCGAAGCCGCGCGGCGTCCGCCCTCGTCGAGACCGTCCCACGTGAGCGACATGTCACCGGCCTCGACATGCCCATCGTGGAGCGTCCGAACGAGTCTGCCGTCAACGCTGTAGAGCCGTACCACGACCCGCCCGGCGACCGGCACGCGCAGGGAGAGCCCGGCCTCCTCACTGAACGGATTGGGGCTGCACGCGACGCGGGGCGAACCGACCGGCGGCGATGCGACGCCGGTGCCGGCTTCGCCCTCGTAGCATCCCATGTCGATCCGGCCGTCAACGATCCGGGGCTCGCCAGCCAGATCGGCGGCCGCCAGCCGGAGCCCGGTCGTGTCCGGCGGTCCGGTGTCGCGACAGGGGGAGCCCGGGAGCAGGGCGTACGGATGGGGCCCGAAGCCGACGAAGCCGGCGTCCGCGTCGATCGTGCCGAAGCCGCCGGTCCAGAACTCAACGTTCGAGTCCGTCGTGTAGTACGCCTTCGACTCGTGGAGCTCGGTCGGCTCGAAGTACGGGTTGCCGTTCTCGCGCACGATGCTGCCGGCGATCCGTGTCTTCGCGATGTGATTGTGGACGCTGCCGGTCGCGTCGTAGACGTCGTCCGAGAGGATCTCGTTCCCGACCAGCGTGCACGCGGCGATGGTCGGGTAAGCGTAGTGGCTGTAGACGGCCGAGCCGTAGCTGAAGGCGGCGTTCTCCTCGAAGAGGCATCCCACGAGGACCGGGGCCGACTGGTGCGAGAAGAACGCGGCGCCCCCGCGCTCCGCGATCGAGCGCCGGATGACCGTGTTCCTGACCAGAACCTCCGAGAAGCCCGTGGTCGAGAGCGCTCCTCCCCACGGCTCCTCACCGAGGGCCTTCGCATACTCCAGCACGCAGTGCTCCAGAAGCGACTCGGGGTTCGATGCCGGGGTCCAGTCGAACCGGATGCCCGCCCAGCACCCGGCGGCCGTCGAGTCAGCCCTGAAGAGCCACGGTTCGTCGGTCGTGAAGACGACGGGCTCCGAGACCGTGCCGACCGCCAGCAGTCGTCCCTGAACACCAAGCTCGTAGTGGTCCAGGAACTCGACCCGCGTGCCGGCCGCGACCTCGAGGGTCACGCCGTCCTCGACGAGCACGTCGGCCGTGACGCGCACGGTGTCGGCGTCCCACACGGTGTCGGCCGTGATCACCCCGCCTGCTATCACGGTCCCGCGGGACGCGGCGAGGACCGGCGGTGCGCTGCCACGCCGCGTGTCGACCGGAACGACGACCCGGCCCGTGAACGTCCGGCAGCCGTACGCCTCGGCCGGCGAGCCGTCCCTGGGACGGAAGTCGCCGTGCTTCGGGTCGCGAAGTTCCGGGTCGATGCCGATGACGTTGTCGTTGGGCCAGTCCCCGGCCTCCGACCAGGGAGCGGGAACCGTTCACCCGTACTCGCAGAGGAGCACGAAGTGGCGCAGCGAGTCGGCGTTCGCGGCAGGGTCGCCATGCCAGCTCCAGTTGTCCCGGATGGTCGGCGTCCCGTAGTAGCCGGTCTGGATGCTGGGCGCGAAGCTCGAACCCGTCGGGAGCCAGTCGTTCGAGGCGCCGTGCGTGTAGAGGAAGTCCGGACCCGTGTCGACGGCGTCGACGACGATGTTCCTCTCGAGCGTGACGCCGTTCCCCGCGCCCTGGAGCCGGACGCCGTAGTCGTGCGGCCCGTAGAACGTGCAGTAGCGGACCGAGCCCTCGGGGATGAGAACGTGCGAGCCGGTGTTGATGCCGCGGAAACGGATGTTCCCGTTCAGGATGACGCAGTCCTCGATGTCGAGGCGGTTTTCGCAGTACGAGATGCAGATCTGCTGGCCCTCGAGGTCGAGCACGGCGCCGTTTCCGACGATCCGTACGTCCTCCCCGGGTTCACCCTCCATCTCCCACGTCATTGGGGAGTAGACGGGGCCCACGAGCAACCCGCCCGTGTAGACATGCCCTGTCTCGAGGACGACCTCACGGTCGTATCCCGAGCCGGGCCCCGCT
>WJMD01000138.1 GCA_014728125.1 Candidatus Effluviviaceae Genus V sp. | reverse complement strand
GTCGCTGGTCCGGGAGGCGCCTGCCTCAGGGACCGGCCGTTGACCCTTCCGGGACACGAGGGCCGTCATGTTGTACCACCTGCTCTATCCCCTCAGAGAGTATCTCTCTGTCCTCAATGTCTTTCGCTATATCACCTTCCGTTCGGCGTACGCGGCGGTGACGGCTCTGCTCATAAGCTTCCTCCTCGGCCCCCTCTTTCTCAGGATGCTCAGACGGAACCAGCTCCTCGAAGGCGTTCGCGAGTACGTTCCGGACTCTCACGCGGCGAAGGCCGGCACGCCCACGATGGGCGGCCTCATGATCCTCGTCGCGACGCTCGTGCCGACGCTCCTGTGGGCGCGGCTCGACAACGACTTCATCTGGCTGATGGTCATCGCGACGGTGTGGCTCGGGCTGGTCGGGTTCACCGACGACTTCCTCAAGGTGGTGAAGAAGCGGAGGAAGGGACTGGTCGCCCGCTACAAGCTGGTCGGGCAGCTCGGTCTCGGGCTTCTGGTAGGGCTCTACCTCTATTACACGTCGCTCATCCAGCAGCCGACCGACGTGGAGGTCCCGTTCCTCAAGAACGCCGTGCTGTCGCTGGGCCCGGCGTACGTGGTCTTCGTGATGGTGGTGATCACGGCCAGCTCGAACGCGGTCAACCTGACCGACGGGCTCGACGGCCTCGCGATCGGTCTGATCGTGCTCTGTGCCGTCGCGTTCGGCGCGATGAGCTATCTGACGGGGAACGTGCGCTTCAGCGACTACCTCGACATACCGTACATCGCCGGGACCGGCGAGCTCGCGGTCTACTGCTCGGCACTCGTCGGCGCAGGGCTCGGCTTCCTCTGGTTCAACTGTCACCCCGCGCAGGTCTTCATGGGCGACACGGGGTCGCTGGCGGTCGGCGGCGCGCTCGGCACGCTCGCCGTGCTCATCAAGAAGGAGATCTGGCTCGTCATCGTCGGCGGGCTCTTCGTGGTTATCGCGGCCTCGGTCATCATCCAGGTCGCCTCGTTCAAGCTCAGGGGGAAGCGGGTCTTTCTGATGGCTCCGCTTCACCACCATTTCCAGAAGCTCGGATGGGCCGAGTCACAGGTCGTCACCCGCTTCTGGATCATCGGGGCGCTCTTCGCGCTGCTGGCGCTCTCGACGCTGAAGCTGCAGTAGTGCTGAACCGGCCCCGCGGGAGCGGGGAGCGCGCCGCCCCGGGAACGGGGCAGCGGAGGAGAGGGAACGTGTCGTCGTTCGATCCGAAGGGCAAGCGCATCGTCGTCCTGGGGCTCGCGAGAAGCGGCGTGGCCGCGGCGCGCCTGCTGGCGGACGCCGGCGCCTCGGTCGTCGCGACCGACCTCCGGGACGCGGACGCCCTCGGGATCGACGAGGACCAGTGGAGCCGACTCGGGATCGAGCTCGTGCTGGGCTCGCACCCCGAGACGCTGCTCGACGGCGCCGACCTGCTCGTGACGAGCCCGGGCGTCCCCTCGGACACCCCACTGACGGTCGCTGCGCGGGAGCGCGGCGTCGAGATCATCGGGGAACTCGAGCTGGCATGGCGCATGAGCGAGGCACGCTGGATCGCGATCACGGGAACGAACGGCAAGACGACGACGACGGCGCTCACCGGGGAACTCGTCGGGACGCTCGGCCGGCCGACGGTCGTGGCCGGCAACATCGGCGTCCCGGTGTCGGGCGAGGTGCGGAACGTCCCCCGGGGAGGTTTCGTCGTGGCCGAGGTCTCGAGCTTCCAGCTCGACACGATCCGCGACTTCCGACCCGTCGTGGCGGCGTGCCTCAACATCACGCCGGACCATCTCGACAGATACGACTCGATGGACGACTACGCGGCCTCCAAGGCGCGGATCTTCATGAACCAGAGAGAAGACGACGTGGCGATCCTGAACGCAGACGATCCCAGAACAGCGGCTCTCGCGGACGGCATCCGCTCGAGGGTGCTGTACGTGAGCAGCGCGCGGGAGGTGGAGCATGGCGCCTTCGTGCGAAGCGGCACGGTTGTTCTTCGGATGGACGGACGCGAGACGGAAGTCACAGCGGCGGGCGACCTGGGCATCACGGGTCCTCACAACCTCGCGAACGCGCTCGCGGCGCTCATGTCCGCTGCCGCGGTCGGGGTTGAGGCCGGGCCAGCGGCCCAGGTTCTGAGGGGCTTCCGTCCGCTCGAGCACAGGATGGAGCCGGTCGGCGAGCGGGGAGGCGTGCTCTTTGTCAATGACTCCAAGGCCACGAACATCGAGTCAGCGCGGTGCGCGCTCGCGAGCTTCGATCGACCGATCGTTCTCATCGCCGGCGGGCGGGACAAGGGCTCCGACTTCACGGGAATCCGTGACCTCGTCGCGGACCGCGTGAAGCATCTTGTTCTCATCGGCGAAGCGGCGGACGCGATCGAGAAGGCGCTCGGGGGAGAGGCTCCGCTCTCCCGGGCCGCGACCATGCAGGACGCGGTGGAGAGGGCGACCGACGCGGCCGACGACGGGGATGTCGTGCTGCTGTCGCCCGCGTGCGCGAGCTTCGACATGTTCGACGACTTCGAGCACAGAGGACGCGCGTTCAAGGACGCCGTGCGCGCGCTCCGTGCGGAGAGGGAGACGGCGTGAGACAGCAGGTCCGTTCGGACAGAGCGCTCATGTGGACGGCGCTCATCCTGGTGCTCATCGGGATGCTGACCGTCTACACGGCGAGCGCGTGGTTCGCCCAGACGAACCTGGGCGGAAGCCACGAGCTTCTGAAGCGGAACGCCTTCCGCGTCGTGCTGGGGCTCGTCGCGCTCTTCGCGGCCTACGCGATCGACTACCGCGTCTACCAGCGGCACGCCCGCAAGGCGATCCTGCTCGCCATCGGGCTCCTTGCTGCGACCCTGCTGTTCGGGCAGGTCTACCGCGGCACGAGGGGCGCGCTCATGGGCATCCAGCCCGGCGAGATCGCCAAGCTCGCGCTCGTGGTCTATCTCGCGGACGTGCTGTCGCGGCGGCGCGAGGAGCTCAGGAGCTTCCTGTACGGGCTTCTGCCGAGACTGATCCTGGTCGGCGTCGTGGTCGGTCTCGTTCTGCTCCAGCCCGATTTCGGCAGCGCGCTGGCGATCGTGATCCTCGCGTTCGTGATGCTCTTCCTCGCGGGCGCCAGACTCCTGCACCTGACCGGCCTCGGAGCGGCGGCCGCCGGGGTCGCGGCCCTCGCTGTACGAGAGGTCGGCCACATCGCCGACCGTGTCGCCGTCTGGCGATCGGTCGGCGACCTCTCGCTTGAAGGGGTCGACACGAGAGGCGCCGCGTATCAGATCCACCAGTCGCTCATCGCCCTCGGCTCGGGCGGCCTGACGGGACGAGGCATCGGGGGAAGCCTCCAGCGGGCTTTCATCCCGGACTCGTACACCGACTTCGCCTTCTCCATCTGGGCGGAGGAGCTGGGGTTCATCGGGGCGGTGGTGCTGGTCGGCGTCTTCGTGTTCCTGATGCTCCGGGGACTCCGCATCGCGCGCCGGGCGCCGGACCTCTACTCGAGCCTGCTGGCCTCCGGGCTGACTGCGATGGTCACGGTCTACGCGGCGATCAACATCGGCGTCGCGACGGCCCTGATCCCGACGACGGGGCTGCCGCTGCCGTTCGTCAGCTACGGCGGCTCGTCGCTGGTCGTCAACATGGCGGCCATCGGGATCCTGATCAACATGACGAAGCGGCGCGACATGCGGGCGTCGGCGCCGTCGGCGATGGCGCGGCGCTGGAGGGACGAGGGAACCGGCGTACGCAGTTCGAAGAGGAAGGGGACGTGAGGGTCATGATCGCAGGAGGCGGAACGGGAGGGCACATCTTCCCGGCCATCGCGATCGCGGACGCGGTCGAGCGGATCGACCCGGCGGCGGAGGTGCTCTTCGCCGGCCGGGCCGGCTCGCTCGAGGAGCGCGCCATGGGCGCGACGGGACGTCCGTTCCTCGCGGTTCCCTCGATGGGACTCCGCCGGGCGGCGGACCCGCGGAACGTGCTCGTGCCGTTCGTGGTCGGCGCGGGCTACGCGAAGGCGCTTCTCTCGATGGTGGGGCGGCGGCCCGACTGCGCCGTCGGAACCGGCGGGTTCGTCTCGCTTCCGGCGGTGGCCGCGGCGTGGTCGCTGGGCTCGCCGGTGGTTCTCCAGGAACAGAACTCGTACCCGGGACTCGCGACGCGTCTCCTCTCGCGGCACGCGCTCGAGGTCCACACGAGCTTCGATGTGACAGCTTCCTACCTGCCCGCGGCGCGGCGGACCGTCGTCTCCGGCAACCCGGTCCGGCAGGAGTTCCTGGAGGCAGAGCGTGCCTCGGCGAGAGAGGGGCTCGGGCTCGCGCCCGACGCGGAGGTTCTCTTCGTCGTCGGCGGTAGCGGCGGGGCGCGGACGCTCAACCGCGCTGTCGCCGCCGCGGCCGACGAGCTGACGCGCTCGGGCGTCACCGTCGTGGCGCAGACCGGTGAGGAGGGGGAGGCCGCGGTCGCGGAGGCGCTCTCAGGGACCGGCTCGATCGTCAGCGCCTTCTTCGACGACGTGGCCGACTGCTATGCGGCCGCCGACCTCGTCGTCGCGCGGGCCGGGGCGACGACCATCGCCGAGATCCAGGCTGTGGGGCGGCCCTCGGTGCTCGTCCCGTATCCGTACGCGACGGAGGACCACCAGACGAAGAACGCGATCGCCATGCAGGAGGCCGGAGCCTCGATGCTCGTGCAGGACGACGAGATGACGGGTGTGCGGCTCGCAGCGGTCGCGACAGAGCTCATGGGAGATCGGGCACGGCTGACGCGCATGTCCGAGCACGCCAGGTCGCTCGCGCGGCCCGACGCGGCTGACAGGGTCGCGCGAGCCGTCCTGGCTGCCGCCGGCGGAGAAGGTGCGGGGAAGGGGCGGCAGGCATGACGATGTTCGGACGCGTGAAGCACGTGCACCTCGTCGGCGTCGGCGGCGCCGGCATGAGCGGGATCGCCGAGGTGCTTCTGAACCTCGGGTACATCGTATCGGGCTCGGACCTGACGTCTTCACAGACGACCGAGCGACTGGCCGGACTGGGCGGGCGCATCAAGGAGGGCCACGACGCGGCCAACATCGAGGGCGCCGATGTCGTGGTCGTCTCTACGGCCGTGCCGCCGAGCAACGTGGAGGTTCGGGCGGCGCGCCAGGCGCACATCCCCGTGATCCCGCGCGTAGAGATGCTCGCCGAGCTCATGCGGATGAAGTACTCGGTCGCCGTCGGCGGCTCGCACGGCAAGACGACGACGACGTCGCTGATCTCGGAGGTGCTGTCGAACGGCGGGCTCGATCCGACCGTCGTCGTCGGCGGAAAGCTGAAGACGCTCGAGACCGGCGCGAGGCTCGGCGCGAGCGAGTACATGGTCGCCGAGGCCGACGAGAGCGACGGGTCGTTCCTCAAGCTGTCGCCGACGGTCGCGGTCATCACGACGGTCGACGAGGAGCATCTGGACCACTACTCGGGACTCGACGAGATCAAGGAAGCGTTCGTTACGTTCGGCAACTCCGTCCCGTTCTACGGCTGCTCGGTTCTCTGTATCGACGAGCGCAACATCCAGTCGATCGTCGGGGACATCGAGCGGAGGGTCATCACCTACGGCCTCGCGACCCAGGCGGACGTACAGGCCACCGACCTGAACCTCGAGCTGGCGTCGCCGTCGTTCGACGTCGTCGCCGGCGGCGAGACGCTGGGCCGGATCGAGACGACGATGCCGGGGCTCCACAACGTCTACAACTCGCTGGCGGCGGTCGCCGTGGGGCTGGAGCTCGGTGTTCCCTTCGAACACATCAGGGAGGCGCTCGGGAGCTTCGAGGGCATCTCGAGACGCTTCGAAACCAAGGGGGAGGCGAACCATGTGCTTGTTCTGGATGACTACGGACATCATCCGGCGGAGATCAGGGCGACGCTCAGAGCGGCGGCCCGTCGATGGGACCGGCGACTCGTCGTCCTCTTCCAGCCGCATCGCTACTCGCGAACGGCCAAGCTGGCTGATGAGTTCGGCAGAAGCTTCCACGACGCGTCGGTCCTCCTCGTGACAGGCATCTATGCCGCGAGTGAGGAACCGATCGAGGGCGTGACGGGCGCCGGCGTGGTCGAGGCGGCGCGCCGCTACGGCCATCACGCGGCCGAATACGTCGAGGACGGGAACGAGCTTCTGGAGCGCGCACTCGAGATCATCAAACCGGGCGACGTCGTCATCACGCTCGGCGCGGGCGACATCTATCAGGTCGGGGAGAAGCTCCTCGAGAGGCTCAGCACGGACGGCGGCCGACAGTGAGGGGTCCGAGAGAGGACGGGGGACGAGGTTGACCGATCCGAGCGCCCGGGGAGCGTCCCCGCGGCCGAACCACGGCGGAGAGTACGCATTGGGTATCACGGATCGCATACGGCGTGAGCTCGAGCGCATCGCGCCCGGGGCGGTGCTCCCGGACGAGCCGATGGCGCGGCACACCTCGTTCGGTCTCGGCGGCCCGGCCGACCTCTACGTGGAGCCTCCGCACCGCGAATCGCTGAGAGACGCGCTGTGCCTGCTCCGGTCCGAGCGCGTCCCCACCCTGGTCCTCGGCCGCGGCACGAACCTGCTGGTCCGCGACGGCGGCATCGAGGGCGTCGTCGTCGGGACGGCGAGCGCTCTCGACAGCATCGATGTCGGCGGCAACGGCCTGACCGTCGGAGGGGGTGTCCCGCTGCCCAGGGTACTCAGACACGCCGCCCGGGAGGGGCTCGCGGGGCTCGAGGAGCTCTCGGGCATCCCGGGCAGCGCGGGAGGTGCCATCGCGATGAACGCCGGGAGCTTCGGGCTCGCCATAGGCGACAGGGTCGAGCGCGTCGAGCTCTTCTCCGAGGGCACGCCGTCGCTTCTCGAAGCGGGCGCGCTCGGGTTCTCGTACCGCGGCTCCGGCATTCCGGAGGGAGCCGTCGTCGAGCGGGTCAGGCTCCGGCTGGCTTCCGGTGACCCGTCCGACATCGAGGCCCGGGGCAGGGAGTTCATGGAGAGGAAGTGGCGCACGCAGCCGTCGGGCATGCGGAGCGCCGGCTGCATCTTCCGGAACCCGCCGGACGACGCGGCAGGGAGGCTCATCGACGAGGCGGGGCTCAAGGGACTTCGGGTCGGCGGAGCCGTCGTGTCCGACCTCCATGCGAACTACATCGTGAACGACCGCGGCGCCTCGGCCGCGGACGTCGAGGAGCTCATCGAGACCGTCCGGCGCCTGGTCGGGGAGCGCGCCGGTGTATCGCTCGAACTCGAGGTCGGCGTCATCGGTCGTCCGCTGCCGACCGGCGGGAGGTCGCTGTGAGCGCGGCGCGCGCGAGACTGGGAAGGATCCTCATCCTCGCCGCCGCGGGGCTTCTGGCGGC
Source organism: Candidatus Effluviviaceae Genus V sp. (assembly GCA_014728125.1). Lineage (NCBI taxonomy): Bacteria > Candidatus Effluviviacota > Candidatus Effluviviaceae > Candidatus Effluviviaceae Genus V sp. The sequence continues at coordinate 1,379 of WJMD01000138.1, read as the reverse complement.
GGGAATAGGATACGCGGTCTACGCGGCGCGGTCGTGGGGCGAGGAGAGCGGCCGGTTCGTGCTGGAGGGGATCGAGGTCGAGGGCAACACCGTTCTGACGAGCGACGAGGTCATCACCCTCGCCGGCGTCCAGCGGGGCGCCAGTCTGCTCGATGTGGACATCAGAGAGGTCGAGCGAGCCGTTGCGGCCCACTCCCGTGTGACGCGCGCGAGAGCGAGCCGCCGCCTTCCCGACAGGCTGACCATCTGCCTCACGGAGAGGCGTCCGGCGGCACTCGTCGCCGACGGGCACGGAGGATGGGTGGAGGTGACGTCGGACGGAACGGTGCTCCCGACGGTCGAGCGAACGGACGTCGTGGACCTGCCGGTCGTGACGGGAGTGAAGGCGCCCGCCGTCGGCGTAGCGGCGGGAGAGGAGCTCACGGCAGCGCTCCGCGTCCTCGAGAGGGCGTGGGAGGTCGCGCCGGAGCTCTGGATGGACATTTCGGAAATCAGAATCGCGCCGGGGTCGGGCTTGACTATCTATACGGTAGCCGACGGGGCAGAGGTCAGGGTTGGCCTCGGCGCATTAACTCGCAGCGACCTGAAGCGTCTCTGGCTCGTTCTCGCCGACGCGGGAGCGAGAGGACGCCGGGTCGAGCAGGTCGACCTCAGGTACGACCGCCAGGTGATCGTCCGTTTCGCGGACGGTCAGCCCGAGCGCGGCGTCTAGGAGGGAGGAGGCTCCCTTGAGGAAGAGCGAGATCATGGTCGGTCTCGACATCGGTTCCTCCCGCATCAAGGTCGTCGTCGCCGACGTCCGGGAGCGCGAGCTTCCCGAGATCCTCGGCGTCGGTTCGGCCGATTCGTCGGGAGTCGAGGCCGGTGTCATCGTCAACATGGAGCGCGCCTCGGCGGCCGTCTCGACGGCGATCGAACGGGCCGAGGACAGCGCCGAGGTCGACATCGGCCGCGTCGCCGTGACGATCGACGGCGAGCACTCCAAGGGGATCGACAGCCGCGGCGTGATCGCCGTGTCGCGGTCGGGCGGAGAGATCACCGAGAGCGAGGTCGCCACGGTGCTCGATGCCGCCAGGACGCTCGCGCTTCCCGTTGGGCGGACGATCCTCGACGTGCTGCCGCAGGAGTTCTTCGTGGACGGCCAGCGCGGCATCCGCGACCCCATCGGCATGTCGGGCGTCCGTCTCGGCTCGAAGGTACACATCGTGACGGCGTCGGAGCAGGCGGTCGAGACGGTCCGCAGGGCCGTCAGGAAGATCGGCGTCAAGGCGAGCGCCGTGTCGCTCCGGGCCGTGGCGGCCGCGTCCGCGTGTCTCTCCGAGGACGAGCGGGAGCTGGGGGTGCTGCTCGTCAACCTCGGAAGCGACACGACCGGCCTG
>WJMD01000137.1 GCA_014728125.1 Candidatus Effluviviaceae Genus V sp. | reverse complement strand
CGTCTCGTCACGCCCTGTCGCAGGAGCCCCCGCGAGCAGAAGGTCGATGCCGAATGCGGCAAGCGCGCACAGCACCACGATGGCGACCGAGCGATGTCGAAGGGGAAGCTGCATCGGGACCCTTAGTTCATGACAAGCTATGCTATCCACACCGAGGAGATGATACCAGCTAAAGTGCTGAACAGCAAGGTATTGTAGGCCTGGCGGCCATATCAGAAAGAGGAGTTGACGGAGAATCAGCGAGCATTCGTGCAGTCGACTCCACCGGCAGAACCGCGGCTTCGCGAGCTCACTGGCGGCATAGCGGGTCCTCGGCGAACGCGCCCTGATGGCCCTCGCGATGGCGACCGCGATAACGGAAGGCGGCGTACCGGAGCCCTTTTCGTACAGCTCCCTCGTCGCCTTGGCGGCCTGTGCGCGAATCCCGCGTAGCCGGTGTCCCCGGAGCGCTCGAGCAACGGCCCTACCATGACACCGTCGAAGGCCGACACGCTCAGACCCGGCTCGACGATGATGACATCGATCCCGAACTGGTTGATTCGAGGCGCAGGCAGTCCGACCGTCCATCGAGCGCGTGTTTGACTGCGTGGTACCATAACCCGAGCGGGGTGTGGATCTTCCTATCCACCGAGCTGGTGTTGACGATGGTGCCGTTCGGTGACCTCCGTCACGCCGGCGACCAGGTCCTCCTCCTTCGTCACGTCCATCCTGAGAGCGACCGCCCACGATCCTCGAGGTCGCTCATCTTCTCAACGCGGCACGGCGGGGAAATCGCTCCGCGGACGCGCACGCCGGTGCTATGCTCGGCAGGTGCTATGTCCCTCTCCTGAACCGCGCAACCTCGGTCTCGCAGTCTGAACGGAGGTCGCCGATGCCGTCGCCCCTGTCCAGCTCTGAACTCAGAGACGCCGTCCTCGACAAGAACACGGCGCTCGTCGACCTGAGGCAGATCGACGCCTGGAACGGCTGGGCGATGGACGGGGAGCGACGCGGAGGCCACATCCCCGGGTCGGCCCCCTTCCCTCTTCGGTGGTTCGATGAGCTCGACGAAAGAGAGACCCTCGCGGTGCTGGCGCGCGGCGGCGCGACGCCGGAGATGCCGGTCGTCGTCTACGGCTCCGGCAGCGAGGACGCAGACGAGGGCGCGGCGCGGCTCGAGCAGCTGGGCTTCAGCCAGGTGCGCTTCTTCCAGGGGGGATTCTCCGTGTGGGCCGGACAGAGGAGCGGACCGATCGAGTGGCTGCCACGGTTCGAGAAGCTCGTTCCGGCGTCGTGGGTCGCCGACCTCGTGGAAGGCGGGGAGCTCTCACATCACGACGGTCGCCCCCACGTCCTCATCCATGTGAGCTTCGACAACAGAGAGGACTACGACGAGGGCCACATCCCGGGATCGATCTACCTGGACACTCTCCTTCTCGAGCGGCCCGAGGACTGGAACAGGCGGACGGCCGAGGAACTCGCGGAAGCTGTCCGGAGCCTCGGCATTACGCACGACACGACCGCGGTGCTCTACGGACGGACGGGCAGACCGACGATGAAGATGGAACAGCCGGGGCGGGCCGCCGGGCAGATCGGCGCGATGCGTGCCGCGTGGCTCCTTCGATACATCGGCGTCGAGGACGTCCGGATGCTGAACGGCGGGCTCGCGTCATGGCGTCGCGCCGGCGGCGAGCTCAGTACCGAGGAGTCGCCTCCTGCACCCGTCCCCGCCTTCGGCAGGAAGGTCCCTTCGCGCCCCGCTCTGATCGTCAGAACGACACAGGCGAAGGAGCTTCTGGCTGACCCCATGGGCGACCTTGTCAGCATGCGAAGCTGGGAGGAGTTCATCGGAGAGGTCAGCGGCTACCACTACGTCCATCCAAAGGGTCGCATCCCCGGCGCCGTCTTCGGGAACTGCGGGGCCGACGCATACCACATGGAGAACTACCGGAACCACGACCAGACCATGCGGCCGTACAGCGAGATCCGCGAGCGCTGGGCGGCGGCGGAGCTCACACCCGACAAGCGGATCGCGTTCTACTGCGGCACGGGGTGGCGCGCCAGCGAGGCGGCGTTCGCGGCCTACGTCATGGGATGGAAGCGCGTCGCCGTCTACGACGACGGCTGGTACGGCTGGAGCAGCGACGAGTCGAACCCCATCGCCACGGGCGTTCCGGACGGGCACGAGGGAAGCGGGCGTCCCGAGGGCCTCCTGCGGGCCGATGTCGTATCAGAGGGGAATCGGGGCCAGGTCGTCGCGGGGCCGAGGAGTGACCGGCCGCCCGATGACTGCGCGGGCTAGAGGCCGGGCACCCGGAGACTGTGCAGGCTGAAGTACTTCCTCGAGTCGAGCCACCGCTCCTCGATCTCGAGCCCCGCGTCCTCAGCGAGCGCTGCGATCCCCCCCAGCGTGTACTTGTGCGAGTTCTCGGTGTGCACCCTCTCGCCGCACGAGAACTCGACCGTCAGACCCGGATTCAGAATCGTCACACGCTGGTCCTCGAGACTCTCGAGATACATCTCTATCCGGCGGTGGTCGGGATTCCAGTGAGCGATGTGCCGGAATCGCTCCAGTTCGAAGTCCCCGCCAAGCTCACGGTTGATGCGGCGGAGGAGGTTCAGATTGAACTCGGCCGTGACGCCCGAGCTGTCGTTGTAAGCGGCCGCGAGGACGCCCACGTCCTTCACCAGATCGAAGCCGATGAGCAGCCTGTCCCCCGGTGACAGCCGTCCTCGCAGCCTGCTGAGAAACTGCGCCGCCCGGTCCCGTTCGAGGTTCCCGATGCTCGACCCCAGCCAGAGCAGGAGGACCTCGCCGTCAGCGTCGACGCGCTCCAGTCCTTCGATGTACCGCGCCCTGATGGGCTTCACGGTGACACCGGGCACGGCCTCCGTGAGGACCTCCGCGCTCGCTCTCAGCACGTCGGCGCACACGTCGATCGGCCGGTAGATCGCGCTGCCGTTCGCGTCAACGAGGGCCTCGAGCAGCGCGACGGTCTTGGCCGACGTACCGCTGCCCAGCTCGACGACGTGTATCGGGCCTCGCGCCGCGTCCGCGATGCGGGCGGCATGCGCCTCGATGATCTCCGACTCTGCCTGTGTCAGGTAGTACTCAGGCAGGCGGGTGATGCGGTCGAAGAGCTCGGACCCTCGCGCGTCGTAGAGGTAGACGCACGGCAGGTGCTTCGGCGACGACCCGAGTCCGACGCGTACGTCCTCGGCGAAGCGCCTGAGCGCCGTGGTCTCCCGTGCCGTACATGTGCCAGCGTCTTCTGCTGATGGACGAGCCAGCTCCACCCTACGCCTCCCCGCTCTTGAGCCTGAGCCCCCGCGGCACGAGCACGAACTCCAGCAGATCGAAGAACCCCTGGACGGCGAGTGCCAGGAACGCCGCCGGCACCGCGCCCTCGAGAATGAGCTGCATG
>WJMD01000136.1 GCA_014728125.1 Candidatus Effluviviaceae Genus V sp. | reverse complement strand
GGGGTCGATCGCATCGCACGGCGTGCTGCAGCCCGTCGTGGTGCGGCCGGTTCCGACCGGCGGCTATCAGCTGATCGTCGGGGAGCGACGGCTGAGGGCGGCGCGTCTGGCCGGTCTCGAGCGGATCCCCGCCATCGTCAGAGAGGCGGGCGAGGCGGAGACGCTGGAGCTGGCGCTCGTCGAGAACCTCCAGCGAGAGGACCTGAACCCGATAGACGAGGCGCACGGTTACGAGGCGTTGATGGAGGTGGCCGGACTCAACCAGTCGCAGCTGGCTGAGCATGTCGGCCGAGATAGAAGCACCGTGGCCAACGCGCTGCGGCTGCTCGAGCTTCCGCTGGACGTACAGGAGCTGCTGTCCGCGGGCAGCCTGACGGCGGGGCACGGCAGAACGCTCCTCGGCGCGAAGAGCGCGGAGGAGCGATCGCGTCTGGCGAAGAAGGTGGTCGACCGCGGTCTCTCGGTGCGGCAACTGGAGTCGCTTGTCCGGGGGAAGCAGCATCGGAAGAAGGCGTCGCGGCCGAGACGCACGGACGATCCGGTCGTGCGCGAGATGGAGGAACGTCTGCAGCGGATCTTCGGGACGCAGGTGCGCATCGACCGCATGGGCGGCGAGGGCACCGTCCGAATCGAGTACTACTCGGAGGAGGATTTGACACGTGTCGTGGACCTGCTGCTGACGGTGAAGGAGCCGGCGTCGCCGACCGACCCGGAGTAGCATCCGGGACGGCGTGCGTCGCGGCGGCGAGTTGACGACGAAACAGGGAGCGCATGGGCCTGTCGAGGCCGAACGGTGTTGACTTGAATTCGGCCGTTCTGGTATCTTCGTCGTCCCGTGTGCACGGACGCGGTGGCGGGCTGGACGCCGGCAACAGAGGGCGCATCCGGCCGCCGGGGGGTAGGCAATGTTCACGAACGACGACGAAAGGAATGTCGGCATTGTGAACACGATCATCGGGGAAGGCACCACCCTCAAGGGCGACGTCAAGGTCGAGGGTAGTATCCAGGTCGACGGCGACTTCGAGGGCACGATCGAGGCGACCGACACGCTCGTCGTGGGCGAGACCGGCAAGGTCGACGGCGACGCCAACGTCGCCAACGCCGTGATCGGCGGCCACATGTACGGCAACGTCTTCGCCACGGGCAAGATCGAGCTCCAGCGGGGCTCGCAGCTCCTCGGCGACATCAAGACGCGCGGCCTCGTCATCGAGGATGGCGTCGTGTTCCAGGGCAACTGTCAGATGGGTGACATTCGAGACGAGCCGCCGCGGCGACGCGACGACACCGAGCTCGACCTGGAGGATGAGACCGAAGAGCTGGAAGAGGCTGAGGCGACGTACTGATTTCCGGTCGGCCGATGGGGCAGGCTCGCACCACGGGCTGTGGATATCTGTGCACAGCGGACCCTCACTGAGCTAACTCCAGACAGTAGAACCATTTACAACATCCGAGCGGGGACGCCGATTTCGGGTTATCCACCGAACTGCGAGTTTGTCAGTAGTTTGTTAGAGCCCCCAACTGGAAGTGTCACAAAGAGTTAGACAGTGGGGGGCGTCGCCGTAGCTGAGCGGGCATTCGACCGCGTGTCCGGTGGAGAAGCCGTGGACGCCCGAGAGAGGGCGCGCCGGACGGCACACGATTGCACAAGGAGGATGCGGTGGTCGCCGAAGCGATCGAGCGCATCAGGGAGGCTGAGGAGCGCGCCGAGAAGGCCCGCCGCGACGGTCGGGCCGAACGGAAGCGCGTGATGGCGGAGGCCCACGAGGCGTCCGAGAAGCTCCTCGAGGAGACGCGCCGCACGGCACGCGACGACGAGCGGCAGGCCGTCGAGTCCGCGCGCGCCGAGGCCGAACAGGAGGCTGCGAGCATCGCTGCCGAGGGTGAGCAGCGCGTGGAGAAGGTCAGGGCAGAGGCTGAGTCGAGGGTCGCGCCGGCCGTCGAGAAGGTCCTGTCGTCCATCACCACTACCGCGTAGCGGGTCGGGAGAGCGAACCGATGGCCGTCAGCCGCATGCGCAAGCTTCAGATCCTCGCGCACAGGGACTCGAAGCCCGACATCCTCTGCGCCCTCCAGGAGGGGGGCGTTCTGCATATCACGGAGCCATCCATCGAGACCGGCGTCGTGCCCGACGACGGGGAGCGGCGCGAGACCGAGCGTCGCCAGTCCGGCCAGCTTGCGAAACTCGAGTACCTCCGCACATTCCTGAAGCGGTATGCCCCCAAAAAGGGCGGCATGTTCGGCGGGAGGATCGTCCTGGACCCGGACACCCATCGCGAGACGGTCGCCGGGTTCGACATCGACGCATGGTACAAGCGGTGCGTCGATCTCGAGAGTCGCATGCGGGCCGCCGACACGGAGTCGCTGCGCCTGAGATCGCTGGCCGCGGAGCTCGAGAAGTGGCGGGGGCTCGGCGCGGCGGTGGAAGATGTCCGCGACACTCGCCTCGTCGCCGTCTCGCTCCTGAACGTCGAGAGCAACGAGTACGATGCCCTCCGCGAGGACCTTGCGTCCGAGGTCGGGGAGACGGAGATCGTGGAGATCTCCCGGTCGGGCTCCGGCGTCAACTGCGTGGCGTTCTATCTCAAGAGCGAGGAGCCGAGCGTGGCGCCGGTGCTCAAGCGGCACGGCGCCAGAAACGTCGACCTTGCGGGAGCCGTCGGCCGACCGGAGGACGCTGCGGAGCAGCTGGTGCGCCGCGCCGACGAGACCGCCTCGTCGATAGACGACATGCGGGTCGAGGCGGAGGAGATCGCGGCTGACTACGACACAGTCCTCGTGGTGCACGATGAGGTTCGGGAGCGGCTCGCGCGGACGACCGCGGAGGAGCGGCTCGCCGGGACGGAGAGCACCTTCCTTATAGAGGGTTGGGTACGGGGGCGCGACGAGGAGGCGCTCCGCCGCCGGATCGACGAGATCGCGGGGGAAACGTACTACGACGCGCGCGACCCGGAACGGGGCGAGGACGTTCCGATCGACCTCTCGAACGGTCGACTCGTCGAGCCGCTGGAGTTCGTCACGACGCTCTACGGACGGCCCGTCTACTGGGAGTTCGACCCGACGCCGCTGCTGGCTCCGTTCTTCGTCATCTTCTTCGGACTCTGCCTGAGCGATGGCGGCTACGGGATCGCGCTGGCGGCCGCGGCAGTGTTCCTGTTGACAAAGATGGAGCGTGGGAGCGGCGGCAGGAAGCTGATGCAGCTCATGCTGATGGGAGGCATCGCGACGGCCGTCGTCGGTTTCTTCACCGGCGGCTGGTTCGGCATCGAGACCGACCTTCTGCCCGCGTTCATGCGGAACGCGGTGCTGCTCAACCCGCTCGAGGAACCGATGACGATGCTGAACGTCGTCTTCGTCGTCGGCATCGTCCAGATCTTCGCGGGGCTCAGCATCAGAATGGTCGCGGAGTTCCGCGAGGGGCGATGGCTGGACGGGATTTTGGACCAGCTCGTCTGGATCTTCTTCCTGTTGTTTCTGGCTCCGCTCGGATACGGCTTCATCCTCGGCGGTAACGTGCCGCCGGCCATGAACGACATCGCCGGCAAAGGCGCGCTCGCAATGGGCGCGGTCGTCGTTCTGACGGGTGCCAGGAAGAACCCGAATCCGATCATGAAGGTGCTGGGCGGCGTCCTGAAGCTCTACGACATCGTGGGCTACTTCGGAGACGTCCTGTCGTACGCGCGACTTCTCGCGCTCGGGCTCGCGACGGGAGCCATCGCGATGGCGATCAACGGGGTCGCCGACATGGCGATGGGGATTCCCGTCGTGGGAATCGTCGCCGCCATCGTCGTGATCGTCGGCGGCCACCTCTTCAACCTGGCCGTCAACACGCTCGGCGGGTTCGTGCACTCGGCCCGACTTCAGTATCTGGAGTTCTTCTCGAAGTTCTTCGAGGGAGGCGGACGAGCGTTCGAACCGTTCCGCCTCTCGCGCAAGTACTCGGTCGTCCGGCGCGAGGGCGCCTGACCACCGACCGTCCGGCGGAGGCCGGGCGGAACCGGACGTGCTCGCCGAGGAGGGCGGGCGGCGAAACGACGAGACCAGGAGAGCTGACAGAGTCACTCCATCGGAAAAGGAGTCTGAGCATGGAAGGACTGATGCTGGGATTGGCGGGAGCCGCGATCGCGGCGGCCCTCGCCGGAACCGGATCGGCCGTCGGCACAGGCATCGCCGGCCAGGCGGGATCCGGCGTCGTGGCGGAGGACCCCGAGAAGTTCGGGCGGCTCCTTCTGCTGCAGGCGCTCCCGGGAACCCAGGGCATCTACGGCATCGTCGGGCTTTTTCTCGCCATCAACAAGGTGACGGAGCTCGGGATGACGGCCATGACGGTGGGAGAGGGCTGGCGCGTTCTCTTCGCGTGCATCCCGCTTGCAATCACCGGACTGACGTCGGGCATGTACCAGGGCAAGGTCGCGGGCGCGGCGTGCGGACTCGTTGCGAAGCGGCCCGACGAGATGGGCAAGGGCATGATCTTCGCGATCGTCGTGGAGACGTACGCGGTCCTCGGGCTCCTCGGCACGATCCTTCTGCTGGGCGCCATCGAGGGCGCGTAGGCAGGGACGGAGGACACAAGGCGAATCACGCGTCGCCGGAGCGGGACCCCCGGCGGTGCGGAACCGATGCGAGGCACGGACCAATGGCACTCGAGGACATCATCAGGAAGATCGAAGCCGACGCGAAGCAGGATGCCGAGTCGCTCGCGAAGAAGGGTCGGCGGGAGGCTGAGGCGATCGTCGCCGCGGCGCGCGAGCGGGCCGAGAAGGAGAGGGAGCGGCTCGACGCCGTCGCGAAGCAGCGCGCCGACGAGGAGCGGAACCGTGTCGTGACGCTCGCGAGGCTGTCGGCGCGGCGCGAACTTCTCGCCGAGAAGCAGCGGCTGATCGACCGAGTTTTCAAAGAGGCTCACAAACGCCTGAGCGAGATGCCGGCCGAGGAATACCGCCGCTTCATCAAGGGCATCCTCGCGGACGCCGTCGAGACGGGGACCGAGGAGGTCGCGATCGGCGAGAACGAGCGCCGCATCGATCAGGCCTTCCTCGACGAGGTCTCGCGGGAGATCGGCGGCGACGCCAGGCTGACGCTCGCGTCCGAACGGCGTCGAATCGACGGCGGGTTCATCCTGAAGCGCGGCAGGACCGAGACGAACAGCTCGCTCGAGACGATCCTCCGTGCGGCGCGGGAGCGCCAGGAGTCTGAGGTCGCATCGGTGCTGTTCGGCTCGAAGGAGAGTTCGTAGCGCGAAGCGCGGCACGGGCTTCGCGCGGATGACGGAGACGGACGCGGCTACCTGCGGCGGCTGGAGACGGGATCAACGGCATGTCCGACGACACGAGATACGCATACGCTGTCGCGCGCATCCGAGGCATGGAGACGCGGCTGCTCGACCGACAGTGGATCGAGCGTCTGCTCTCCGAGTCGCCGGAGGGCGCCGTCAAAGCGCTCGGCGACTCGGCCTACCAGGACGCGTTCGCGGACGTTGCCGATCCCGGCGAGCTCGAGAGCGGCCTCGAACAGGCGCTCGCCTCGACGCTCCGCGATGTCGCCGACGTCGCCCCGGAACCCGAGCTCATCGACTGCTTCCGACTGAGGTCGGACGCCGCGAACCTGAAGGCCTACCTGAAGGCGTCGCTCCTCTCGGTCGAGAGCGACCGGATCGGTGTCGCGACCGGCGTCGGTACGCTTCCGCCGGAGACGCTCGAGAAGGCCGTCGCCGACAAGGACTACACGGCCCTCCCGGACTTCCTGGCCGAGGCGGCCAGGGATGCCGAGGAGGCGTTCCGCGACTCGGACGAGGTGCGGGCGGTCGACCGCGTGGTCGACGGGGCGCTCTGGCGGTACCAGGTCGAGACTGCGCGGGAGCACCGGAACCGCTTCCTCGAGGACTTCTTCCGCGCGGAGATCGACCTTCTGAACGTGAAGATCTTCGCCCGTGTGAAGGAGTCCGGGGGAGAGGCGGCCGACCTCGTGCCGGAGCTCATCTCCGGAGGCACGCTCGAGCGGATTTTCTTCGAGACGGAGATCGGCGAGCCGTTCGACTCGTTCGCCCGCGCGCTCGAGTTCGGTCCGTACGCGGGGCTCGCGCCGGTCTTCCGGGAGTGGTCCCCTGAGCGCATGCATCTGCTCGAGGTGGCGTGCGACAATGAGCTCCTGAAGCGCGTCGACCCGGCGAAGACCGTCTCGTACGGGATCGAGCCGCTCGTCGCTTACATCCTCGAGCGCCGCATCGAGATCAAGCTCCTCCGGACGGCGATCGTCGGCCGCGCGGACGGGCTCGAGCGGCGGGACGTTGAGAACAGATTGAGGTCGATCCATGCCTAAGGAGATCGCGTTCATCGGAGACCGGGACTCGGTGTGGGGGTTCCGCGCGTTCGGGATCCACGCCATGCCGGTAGGTGACCCCGCGGAGGGGAGAGAGGCGCTCGCGTCGGCGGTCGACGAGGGCTTCTCCATCATCTTCGTGACCGAGGATGTCTACGAGGCGTGCGGTGACGCGATCGAGCAGTACAGGGATGCGGCGATTCCGACCATCACAGTACTCCCGAGCGTGACCGGCTCGCGGGGGCTCATCGCCGCCGAGATCCAGCGCGCCGTCTCGGCCGCGGTCGGCGCCGATATCCTGAGCGAGGCCGGGCGCGGGTAGCGCCGACGTCTCTCTTGAGCAACAGGAGAACGAGCATGGCAGAAGCGAAGGTCCAGGGCACCATCCGGAAGGTCTCAGGCCCCCTCGTCGTCGCGGACGGGATGCGCGAGGCGAAGATGTTCGATGTCTGTCTGGTGAGTGACAAGCGGCTCATCGGAGAGATCATCGAGGTCCGCGGCGACCTCGCGTCGATCCAGGTCTACGAGGACACGAGCGGCCTGGGCCCCGGCGAACCGGTCGAGTCGACCGGCGAGCCGCTGTCGGTCGAGCTGGGTCCGGGGCTCATCGAGTCGATCTACGACGGCATCCAGAGGCCGCTCGACAAGATCCGGGAGCAGGCCGGCGCGCTCATCACGCGCGGCATCCACGTGCCCGGACTCGACCGCGAGCGCGAGTGGGAGTTTGTGGCCACGGCCGAGGTCGGCTCGGAGGTTGAGGGGGGCTGCATCCTCGGCACGGTCAAGGAGTCGGCGCTCGTCGAGCAGAAGATCATGGTGCCCCCGGGTATGAAGGGGAAGCTGACGAAGATCGAGAGCGGGACCTACAAGGTGACGGACGCCATCGGGGAGCTGACCGACGAGAATGGAAAGACGCACGAGCTCTTCCTCATGCAGCGCTGGCCGGTGCGTCAGGCGAGACCGTACGTCGAGCGCATGAACCCCGAGGAGCCGCTGGTCACGGGTCAGCGCGTCATCGACGCGTTCTTCCCGATCGGCAAGGGCGGCACCGCGTGCGTGCCGGGACCGTTCGGCGCCGGCAAGACCGTCATCCAGCACCAGCTCGCCAAGTGGGCCGACGCCGAGATCGTCATCTTCATCGGCTGCGGCGAGCGTGGGAACGAGATGACCGACGTGCTGCTCGAGTTCCCGGAGCTTCAGGATCCCCGCTCGGGTGAGCCGCTCATGAAGCGGACCGTGCTCGTCGCCAACACCTCGAACATGCCGGTCGCGGCGCGCGAGGCGTCGATCTACACGGGCATCACGATCGCCGAGTACTTCCGCGACATGGGCTACTCCGTGGCCCTGATGGCCGACTCGACCTCGCGCTGGGCCGAGGCGCTCCGCGAGATGTCCGGCAGACTCGAGGAGATGCCGGGCGAGGAGGGGTACCCCGCGTACCTCCCGGCCCGCGCCGCGCAGTTCTACGAGCGCGCGGGACGCGTGAAGTGCTTAGGTTCCGAGGACCGCATCGGCGCGCTGTCGGCGGTCGGCGCGGTCTCG
>WJMD01000135.1 GCA_014728125.1 Candidatus Effluviviaceae Genus V sp. | reverse complement strand
TCGCGAGACGGTGATGGGGGCCTACAAAAGGGAGAGGACCGGCCGTCTGGAGGCGAACGTCTCCGACCGGACCTACTCGTTCGTGCTGGCGCCCGTTCTTGAATCGGGATACGTGAACATCTACGGGCAGGACGTCTCGGAACTCAAGCAGTCCGAGGTGCTCCAGTCTGTGCTTTTTCGCATCTCGGAGTCGCTGAACGACGCCGCCGACCTCAAGGAGATGCTGGACACGATCCGCACGGACCTCGGGCGACTGCTCGACACGACCAACTTCTATGTGGCCCTCTACGACCGTGAGGCCGGGACCTACACGTTCCCGTGTCACTACGACGAGCAGGACGAGATCGACGACGTCACACCGATGGAACTCAAACGAAGCCTGACGGATTACGTTCGCCGGACCGGCAGGCCTCTGCTGGTCGACGAGGAGGTGCATGCAGTGCTTCAGGAGGAGGGGGAGGTCGATCTCGTCGGGACCGATTCCCCCATCTGGCTGGGCGTGCCCCTCCGCACGAGACAGGAGGTCTTCGGGGTCGTCGCGGTCCAGCGATACGACCAGGCGTCGGTCTATACGGAGAAGCACCTCGAGATCATGACCTTCGTGTCGGGCACCATCGCGGCCGCCATCGAGCGGATGCGCGCTCAGGAGGAGCGGCGGGAACTCGAGGAACAGATGCGGCACGCGCAGAAGCTCGAGAGCCTCGGTGTGCTGGCGGGCGGCATCGCTCACGATTTCAACAACCTGCTGACGGGCATTCTCGGAAACGCCGACCTCGCGCTCATGTCAACGACGAGCGACACGGCGGTCGGGAAGAGCCTCAAGGAGATCAAGAAGAGCGCGGAGCGCGCAGCGGATCTATCGAAGCAGATGCTCGCGTACTCAGGCAGAGGCAACTTCGTCATTGAGCCGATCGACCTCAATGACGTCGTGGCCGAGATGAGCAACCTCCTCGAGGTCTCGATCTCGAAGAAGGCGACGCTGCGCTGCGATCTGTCGAGCGGTCTTCCCCCCGTCACGGGAGACCCCACCCAGGTGCGTCAGGTGATCATGAACCTGATCACGAACGCCTCGGACGCGATCGGCGACGAGGACGGCGTCATCTCGCTGTCGACCGGCGTCGGCGAGTGCACCCAGGCAGACCTGGCGCAGTGCTACGCGGGCAGCGAGCTCGCCGAGGGGACGTACGTCTACGTCGAGGTCTCGGACACCGGGTGCGGCATGTCCGAGGAGACGCTCACGAAGATCTTCGACCCGTTCTTCACGACGAAGTTCACGGGCCGGGGTCTCGGGCTCGCGGCGGCGCTCGGCATCATCCGTGGGCACAAGGGAGGCATCCACGTTCAGAGCCGCGAGGGACGCGGCACGACGTTCCGCATCCTGTTCCCGGCCGATGAGGCACGTCCGGTCCCGGACGGAAAGCCCGCGGTGCAGTCGACCGCAGGGGCGTCTGACGGCACGGTGCTGCTGGTGGACGACGAGGAGACGGTCCGACTGGTCGGCGCCAGCATGTTGGAGCAGTCGGGCTTCAAGGTCGTGACGGCATCCGACGGGAACGAGGCGGTCGAGTACTTCAGGGACCACCAGGACGAGGTGGGCTGCGTACTGCTCGACCTGACGATGCCCCGCATGGACGGACGCGAGACCTTCGACGAACTCAGACGCATCCGGGAGGACGTGCGTGTCGTGCTGTCGAGCGGCTACTCCGAGCAGGAGGTGTACGGTCAGTTCGCCGGCGAGGGGATCGCCGGGTTCGTACAGAAGCCGTATCTCATGGACAGCCTGGTGAGCGAGGTCCAGCATGCCATGACGGACGGGACGGTTCCGCACTGACGGAACGTCACGCCAGTGTGACCAGCGCGACGCCGCCGAGCGCCAGCCCGACGGCGATGAGCTTCCTCGGCGTGATCGGCTCACGGAGCATGAGAGCGGCGACCGGAAGCACGAAGATGGCGCTCGTCTGATTGAGGATGGAGGCGATCGAGACGGGCGCGAACTTCATCCCCGCTATCCACACCAGCATCGTGAGGTACGTCCCGATGACGGACGCCGGAAGAGCGATCCTCCAGCTTCTGTGCGGGACGAAGGCCCTCCACGCGTTCCTCAGCCTCGGGACGAAGAGCGCGATGAGCGCCAGGGTGAGCACGCCTCCCGCGAGGCGGGCCGTGGTGGCCCAGAGAACCGGCGTGCGGTTGAGAACAGGCTTGCCGATGACGACACCGAGCGCGTTGAGCGCCATGGCGATGGTGCAGAGTATGATGCCCTTCCTGAGCTCGGAGGGCCCGACGCCGCGCGGCGGGTCGTGCCGGGCGGAGATGAAGATGCCCGAGAGGATCAGCACGGCACCGAGTCCGTCGCCGGGGGTGATCCGCTCGCCTAGTGCGAAGAACGACATCAGGATGACGAATGGGCTGTACGAGCAGCTGGCTATCTGAGAGAGGCCCGCGCCGACAAGGTTGAGGCCCTGGAAGAAGACGGTGTCGGCCACAGCGATGCCGACGGCGCCCGCCAGGAAGAGGATGAGAATGTCGAGCACGTGACCGCCGGGTGCATAGCCGCCTCCGAAGAAGTAGAGCGTGGGCACGAGAAGCAGGAGCGCCACGGCGCTCTTGAAGAGATTGAGGCCCACGGGAGTCATGCTCCGTCCCGACATGCGGAAGAGCACGACCGAGAACGCCCACAGGAGGGCTGAGAGCAGAGAGAGCAGCTGGCCGAGCATGATGTCGGGCACGTCGTCACCTTCACCGTGGGTTCTCGCGCTCCAGCGCGGCGTCGCCGGGCGAAGCGCGCGTTTCGTGTGCGCTTCCGGGGAGGATAGCACGGCGGCCTCCGGGGCGGAAGCACGATGGCGCCGCCCTACTTGCCGCTTGACAGAGACGGAGGAGCCGCTATAGTATGGGGGTTCGTAGCAGAGACGTGATAGACGGACTATCCCGAGGAGGAGATGTGAGCTACGCCGTCGTCCGGACCGGAGGATACCAGTACAGGGTGTCCGAGGGCGATCGGATCCGCGTCCCGAAGCTCGAGGTCGAGCCCGGAGACACGGTCCATCTCGACGAAGTGCTTGCCCTGAGCCGCGATGGCGAGCTCACCGTGGGCACGCCGCTCGTCGAGGGGGCTGCGGTCGACGCCGAGGTCGTCTCGCACGGGCGCCGCCCGAAGATCATCGTCTACAAGAAGAAGCGCAGAAAGGGCTACCAGAAGACGCAGGGTCACCGGCAGGACTTCACCGAGCTCAGGATCAAGGGCATCCAGGCGTCCTGACGCCGCCGGGGACTCGTTCTCAGGAGGTTTTTCGTGGCACACAAGAAGGGCGTCGGCAGTTCAAGGAACGGTCGCGACTCCAACGCGCAGCGCCTCGGGGTCAAGCGCTACGGAGGCGAGTTCGTACGAGCTGGTACGATCATCCTCAAGCAGCGCGGGACGAAGTTCTACCCCGGCGAGAACGTCGGGAAGGGTGGAGACGATACGCTCTTCGCGCTCAAGGACGGTCACGTCCAGTTCGAGCGCTGGGGGCGCAACAGGAAGCGCGTGAGCGTTCAGTAGCGTGCCGACCATGCCCGGACGAGGATCGCGTAGCGACGACGTGGGTGGCGAAGGCCTGGGCGAGGACCAACCGCCGGCCGAACCACCGGGGAGTACGTCGGAGCGCCGGATCGGAACGAATCGCAGGGACGCAGCGGGGCGAACCACACCTCGCGTGGCGTCCCTGTTTTCATTGTAAGGTGATACCGCACCGTCGGCAGGGTCGTGGATGAGGAGGAGAGTCGACAGAATGAGAATCACCTGGCTAGGACATGCGTCATTTCTGATCGAGTCGAAGAGCGGGACCCGCGTCATCACCGATCCGTTCGAAGCGGGCTCCTATGATGGTGCCGTGGGATACGAGCCGATCTCGGAGCGCGCCGACATCGTCACAGTCAGCCACGACCACGCGGACCACAACGCGGTCGACACGGTGACGGGCTCGCCGGAGATCATCCGTGGGACCGAGCCGAAGACCGTGCAGGACGTGGCCATCCGCGGATACTCGACCTACCACGACGAGACCAGGGGCCAGGAGCGGGGCCGGAACACGGTCTACGTCATGGAGGTCGACGGTCTCACGGTCGGCCACCTCGGCGACCTGGGACACGAGCTTTCGCCTGAGGAGGCCTCCGAGATCGGGAACGTCGATGTCCTGCTGGCGCCGATCGGTGGATACTACACGATCGGTCCCGACGAGGCCAAGAAGGCGGCCGAGGCGCTCGGGGCGCGCGTGATCATCCCGATGCACTACAAGACCGAGGCTCTTGGTTTCCCCATCCAGCCGGTCGACGACTTTCTGAAGCTCATGGAGAACGTGGACCGGGCGGGCGGAAGAACCGTCGAACTGGATACCGAGAACCTGCCGGAGCCGCCGCGCGTCGTCGTGCTGGACTACGAATAGACCGGACGGTCGCACAGAGCGGACTCCGTGTGCCGGGAGGGGACATTGTCCACGGGCGTCGTCGGTGTGATCCCTGCCAGACTGGGCTCGACCCGCTTTCCGGGTAAGGTGCTCGCCGACCTCGCCGGACGACCGGTCGTGTGGCACGTACACGAGCGACTCGCGGCCGCAGAGCTGGTCGACGCAGTCCTCGTGGCCACCGACAGCGACGAGGTCGCCGCAGCGGTCAGGGGGTTCGGGGGAGAGGCCGTGCTGGTGTCGACCCCGTGCTCGACCGGGTCCGACCGGGTCGCCGAGGCGGTCCGGGAGCGCGAGGCCCACGCGGTCGTCAATCTCCAGGCCGACCAGCCCCTCATCGAGCCGTCCGACATCGACAGGGCCATCGAGGTCCTGCGGGCGGACAGGTCGCTCGACATGACGACGCTCGCCTTCCGTTCGGATGACCCGGCCGCTCACGCAGACCCCCACGTCGTCAAGGTCGTCACGGACCACTCCGGACGAGCGCTCTACTTCTCCCGCGCCGCGATACCCTCCTCTCCGGAGGCGGGGGCGGGAAGAGGTTGGTATCTCCACCACGTTGGTCTATACTGCTTTCGTCGCGAGGCCCTGATGCGGTTCGCGGCGCTCGAGAGGTCGCCCCTCGAGCTTCGCGAGTCGCTCGAGCAGCTGAGGGCCCTCGAGAACAGCATGGCGATCGGCGTCGTGACGGCGTCGACCGAGACGTGGTCGATCGACCGTCCCGGCGATCTGACGAAGGTCGAGCGGCGGCTGGCGGAGGGATAGACACCTCTCCGGAGACCGGCGACCGGCATCCCACCGACGTCCACACGACTGGAGTCCCAGCAATGTCGAAGTACATCTTCGTCACCGGCGGCGTGGTATCCGCTCTCGGCAAGGGCATCGCCTCGGCGTCGCTCGGCTATCTCCTCAAGTCGCGCGGGCTGTCGGTGACACTCCAGAAGTGCGACCCGTACCTCAACGTCGACCCCGGCACCATGAGCCCCTTCCAGCACGGTGAGGTCTTCGTCACGAAGGACGGTGCGGAGACCGACCTGGACCTGGGCCACTACGAGCGCTTCATCGACCGGGAGCTCTCGCAGGCCAACAACGTCACGGCAGGACAGATCTACGACGCCATCCTGACGAAGGAGCGCCGCGGGGACTACCTCGGCGGAACCGTCCAGGTGATCCCCCACGTCACGAACGAGATCAAGGATCAGATCCTCCGTCTGGGGACGCCCGACATCGATGTGGTGATCACGGAGATCGGGGGGACGGTCGGCGACATCGAGAGTCTGCCGTTTCTCGAGGCCATCCGCCAGATGCGTCTCGACCTCGGCGCCAGGGAGACGCTCTTCGTCCACCTGACGCTCGTGCCGTACATCAAGGCCGCGGGCGAGCTGAAAACCAAGCCGACGCAGCACAGTGTCCGCGCCCTCAGAGACATCGGCATCCAACCCGATATCCTCCTGTGCCGCACGGAGCATGCGCTGTCGAGCGACCTCAAACGGAAGATCGCGCTCTTCTGCAACGTGGAGGAGAAGGCGGTCATCGACGCCCGCGACGTGCCGACGGTCTACGAAATCCCCATCTGCTTCCATCGCGACGGTCTCGACGATATCGCCCTCAGCAAGCTCGGCGTCGAGGCGCCGGACCCGGACCTCAACCCTCTCGATGACTTCGTCGAGCGCATCAAGGAGCCGACCGGGACCGTCAGGATCGCCGTCTGCGGGAAGTACATCGACCTGAAGGACGCCTACAAGAGCATCGTCGAGGCCTTCGTCCACGCGGGGGTCGAGAACGACGTCCGCGTCGAGCTCGTCTGGACGAACGTCGAGGACATCGAGTCGGGCGGCGACGCATCCGCATTCCTCGAGACGTGCGACGGGATCCTGGTACCGGGGGGATTCGGCGAACGCGGGATCGAGGGGAAGATCGCCTCGGTCGGCTATGCGCGTACCAGCGGGACGCCGTTCCTCGGGATCTGCCTCGGCATGCACTGCGCGGTCATCGAGTATGCACGGAGCGTCTGCGGTCTCACGTCGGCCCACTCGACCGAGTTCGATCCGGACACCCCGGAGCCTGTGATCGACTTCCTGCCCGACCAGCGAGGCATCGTCAACATGGGCGGGACCATGCGCCTCGGCGCATACCGGTGCGATCTGAGCGAGGGCACGAGGGCACGGGAGGCGTACGGCGAGCCGTCGGTCCGTGAGCGGCATCGACACCGGTACGAGTACAACAATGAGCATCGCAGCAGACTCGAGAACGCGGGACTCGTCTCATCGGGCATCTACCCGGAAGCCGACCTCGTCGAGATCGTGGAGCTTCCGGACCACCCCTGGTTCGTGGCCTGTCAGTTCCATCCGGAGTTCCGTTCGCGCCCGAGGCGTGCGCACCCACTCTTCCGGGAGTTCGTCGCGGCGGCGAAGAGAAAGTCCCTGGGATCGGAGGTGGAGCGTGTCGAAGAGCGTGCGGGTCGGTAGTGTCGAGATCGGCCCGGGACTGCCGCTGGCGCTCATCGCAGGGCCGTGTGCGCTCGAGAGCCTGGACCTCGCTCTCCGCGTCGGAGGGCGGGTGAGGGATCTCTGCGCCGCACTCGGGATTCCCTACGTGTTCAAGTCGTCCTACCTCAAGGACAACCGGACGTCTCCCGGTTCGTACGCCGGGCCGGGGCCCGAGAGGGGCCTGGAGATGCTCGGGGTGATCCGGGAGAAGCTCGGCGTCCCCGTCCTCTCGGACGTACACGAACGCGCGGAGCTCCCGGCGGCGGCTGACGCGCTCGACGCTCTTCAGATACCGGCGTTCCTCTGCCGGCAGACGCGGCTCGTGCGCGAGGCCGCGCGGACCGGGAAACCGCTCAACATCAAGAAGGGGCAGTTTATGGCCCCCGACGACATGGTCCGGACGGCCGGTAAGGCCATCGCCGAGGAGAACCGGAACGTGATGCTGACGGAGCGAGGGTCGTCCTTCGGGTATCATGATCTCGTGGTCGACATGCGCTCGATCGCCGTCATGCGACAGGCCGGTTTCCCGGTGGTCTTCGACGCCACACACAGCGTGCAGAGACCCGGCGCCGCCGGAGGCGTCTCGGGAGGCTCGCCTGAGTACGTGCCGCTGCTCGCTCGCGCCGCGGTCGCAGCGGGCTGTGACGCGCTCTTCCTGGAGACGCACCCCGATCCGCCGTCGGCGCTGTCCGACGCGCACTCGATGGTGCCGCTGGACGCGCTCGAGGAGATCCTCAAGGCCGCGCGGCGGGTGGCCGGCGCGGTCGGCAGACCCACCGGAGATTCGGCATGATATCGTTCGATCGGGACGCCGCTTCGCGCGTGAAGCTCGTCGTCGCGGACGTCGACGGGACCATGACCGACGGGTCGTTGGTCATCGGCAGAGCCGGAGAGGAGATCAAGAGCTTCTCGGTCCGCGACGGTATCGGCATCAAGTTCGCTCAGGAGGCCGGTATCCAGGTGGCCCTCCTCTCGGGCAGGCGATCAGAGATCGTGGAACGCCGCGCCGAGATGCTCGGGATCACGCTGATCCGACTGGGTCACGACCTCAAGCTCCCGGTCGTCGAGGAGCTGGCCGCGTCGCTCGGCATCGGCCTCGAAGAGGTCGTCTACATCGGCGATGACGTGGTCGACCTCGTGCCGATCCGCGAGGTCGGACTCGGTGTCGCCGTCGCCGACGCGGCGCAGGACGTGCTGGAGGCGGCGGATTGTGTGACCGAGGCGCGCGGCGGCCACGGGGCCGTCAGGGAGACGATCGAGGCGATCCTGAGGGCGCGCGGAGACTGGGATGATGTGGTGACGCGGTATCTCGCGAGGAAGGGGAGCGTGGCTTCCGGAGGTGTCGCATGAGCGGGCGCTCCGACGCCGACATCGTCGCATCGGGACGGGAGGTTCTCCGGCTCGAGTCCGACGCCGTCGCCGCGGTCGCGGAGCGGCTGGGACCCTCGTTCGCCGAGGCGGTCAGGACCGTGCTCGGGGCGAAGGGGACGGTCGTCATCTGCGGCACGGGCAAGTCGGGAACGGTGGCGAGGAAGCTCGCCGGGACCCTCACGAGCACCGGCACCCCGGCAGTCTTCCTGCACCCGGCCGATGCCGCCCACGGTGACGTGGGTGTCATCGACGGCGGCGACGTGGTCATCGCCATCTCCAAGAGCGGCGAGGGCGAGGAGATCCTGAGGATCCTGCCCGTCTTCCGGGAGATGGCCGCAGCGATCATCGCCATCACCGGGAACACAGGTTCGTCGCTCGCGTCGGAGGCGGACGTCGTCCTCGACGCATCGGTCGAGCGGGAAGCCTGCCCGATGGACCTGGTGCCGACGGCGAGCACGACGGCCGCCCTGGCGCTGGGTGACGCACTGGCCGTGGCGGTTCTCGCAGAGAAGGACGTCGATCCGGCGATGTTCGCTCGCTATCACCCCGGCGGGGCGCTGGGACGGAGGCTCCTGCTGCGCGTCGCCGACGTCATGCATTCCGGAGAGGACGTTCCCACCGTCCCGCGGGACGCAACGATGCGGGAGGCGATCTGCGAGATCGCGAACAAGCGGCTCGGCATGGTCGCCGTGACCGGTGTCGACGGGCGGCTTGAGGGCATTGTGACCGACGGCGACCTCAAACGCATCATCATGCGCCGAGCGGACATGCTCGACGCTCGGGTCGCGGAGTTCATGACGACGTCACCCAGGATCATCGGCCGCGATGAGCTGGTGGTTGCCGCTCTTCAGAAGATGGAGAGCGAGGGGCCGATCACGTCGCTCATCATCGTGGACGAGAGCGGTCGACCCGACGGCGTCATCCACATCCACGATTGCCTTCGCGCCGTCGGCTGAGACAGATCCCCCTGAACTCTCTCTCGGTGCGCTCCACCCCTGCGACCCGCCACATCAGGCAGACGATGGTGCATCTCTTGCACTGTAGGAGCCGAGGCGGTATTCAGTCCTCCATCCCCTGAAGACCAGGAACCGCGGGCACTCCTTGAGAGCGCCGGCCAACTCGGGTATATTGGCGCCGGTGGTATCGCGTCCGAATCGAGTCTCTGGAGGGTTGGTTCCCGTGCGCGTGTCCCGGATCGTGTTCGTGCTGTGTGCCGTGACGCTGCTCGTTCTCGGCGGGTGTCGCAGTCAGTCGCCCCCGGGAGAGGAGGAGGGCGGCGTCGTTCCCGATCAGGAGATCGACGCGTTCTCGCTGACCCAGACGCGCGAGGGCACACCCATCTGGCGCCTCGACGCTGACCGCGCGCTCGTCTTCGAGGATGCCGGTCGCATCGAGATGACCGGTGTCAGGGCCGTCTTCTTCGAGAAGGACGGCAGCGTGCGATCGACGCTTCGAGCCCGGGAGGGCGTTCTTCACGAGCGGACGAACTCGATGGAGGCGACCGGAGACGTCGTTGTCACGGCCGAGGACGAAACGGTGCTTGAGACCGAGTACGCTACCTGGTCGGAGCGGACCGGTACGATCGAGACCGACCGCTTCGTACGCGTGACGCGCGGCGACGACGTCATGACCGGAACCGGTCTGACGGCCGACCCCGATCTCAGGAACATCAAGGTCCACTCCGACTTCGAGGCATACATCAGAACCCCCGAGGGAGAGCTCGTTGAGGAAGAGTGAGGCGGCTCACGACGCCGCGCCCGGCCCGTCGCTCGCCGGACAGCGGGTTCTCGAACAGGGGCCGAGGAGTCTGGCGGCCCGCGGGCTCGTTAAGCGCTACGGGAGACGGACGGTCGTGGACGAGGTCGACCTGGATCTCGGCAGAGGTGAGGTCGTCGGGCTTCTCGGGCCGAACGGTGCCGGCAAGACGACGTCGTTCCACATGATCGTCGGACTCCTCTCGCCCGACGGCGGCGCTGTGCTGCTGGACGGACGCGATGTCACGTCGCTTCCGATGTACCGGAGAGCGAGACTCGGCGTCGGCTACCTGTCGCAGGAGTCCTCGATCTTCAGGGGACTCACGGTCGGTCAGAACATCATGTCGATACTCGAGACCATCGAGCCCGACCGGCGGGAGAGGCGCCGGCGCATGGAGCAGCTGCTCGGCGAGCTGGACATCGGAGCCCTCAGGGACCGGTCGTCCGACACGCTCTCGGGAGGTGAGAGACGGCGTGTGGAGATCACGAGGGCGCTCGTCGCGAGGCCGGCCTTCCTGCTGCTCGATGAACCGTTCGTCGGCATCGACCCCATCGTGGTGCAGGACATCCAGGCGATCATCCGGCGCCTGAGGGACCGCGGTATCGGCATCCTGATAACGGACCACAGCGTCCGAGAAACGTTGTCCGTCACCGACCGCGCGTATATCATGTACGAGGGTAGGATTCTCCTCTCAGGCAAAGCCGACGAGCTCGCCGCGAACGAGGAGGCGAAGAAGCTCTATCTCGGAGAGCGATTCCGGTTGTAGACTGACGGCGTCCGGCGCGAGACGAGGCCAGGGCGCGACACGTCCACCCCCGCTGCCCCAGAGGATCACAACCATGGAGATGAAACAGCACGTCGGCATGAAGATGCAGCAGCAGCTCGTCATGACGCCGCGGCTGCAGATGGCGCTGAAGATCCTCCAGGTCTCCACGCTCGAGCTCGAGCAGTTCCTGAAGAACGAGCTTCTGCAGAATCCGCTTCTGGAGCGGCTCGAGGAGGGCGACGAGCCCGAGAGCGAGGAGCAGGAGGAGTCCTCGAGCGAAGAGAGCGGGGACGACGATTCGGGCAAGGAGTCGACGGCCGACTCGGAGTCCGAGCAGGCCGATGCGGGTGAGGACGAGCGTCCGGACGACGCGGGTGACCTCGACTGGGACGACTACCTGGACGACGTCTATTCGCACGCCTACGGACAGAACCTGGCACGTGACGAGGACGACGAGGTCGAACGCGTGCCCGTCGCCGTCGCTACTTTTGAGGACGCGCTGAAGAACCAGCTCCACATGGAGTGCGCCGAGGAGGACATTCTCGGTATCGGCGAGTACATCATCGACGAACTCGACAGCGACGGCTACGTGCGCGACTCCGTCAGCGAGATGGCGGAGCTCCTTCGCGCAGAGCCCGAGAAGGTCGAACGCGCGCTCGAGATCGTGCAGTCGCTCGACCCGCCGGGGATCGCCGCGCGCGACATCGAGGAGTGTCTTCTCAATCAGCTCAGTCGCAAGGACATGGGCGACAGTCTGGCCGCCCGCGTGGTCATGGAGGCCTTCGACGACCTCAAGGCGTGCAAGCATGACCAGATCCGGCGCAGGCTGGGGGTGACGACCGACGAGCTGAGAGAGGCCATCAACATCATCTCGAAGCTCAACCCGCGCCCGAGGACCGACCCGACGCTTCCCGATCCGGCCTATATCACCCCCGATCTCGTCGTGGAGGAGGTCGACGGAGAGTACGTGGTCTACCTCAACGACTCGCACATCCCGCGCGTGCGGATCAGCCCGACCTATCGCAGGGCGCTGGCCGACGGCGCCAGCGGAGAGGGACGCGACTTCATATCGAAGAAGCTCAAGGCCGCGCGCTGGATCGTCCAGAGCATAGAGAACAGGCGGCGGACGATGGTGCGCGTCATGGAGTCGATCGTGCGCGCTCAGCGCGGCTTCTTCGAGAAGGGTGTATCTGCGCTCAGGCCTTTGACCCTGCAGCAGATCGCGGATGATGTCGGCATGCACGAGTCGACGGTCAGCCGGGTGACCCGCGGCAAGTACGTCCAGACGACCAGGGGCACCCTCGAACTCAAGTACTTCTTCTCGAGCGGCATCAAGACGCGGGACGGGACGGAGATGTCCTCCAAGGCCGTCAAGGACGCGATGCGGGAGATCATCAGCAAGGAGGACAAGCACAAGCCGCTCTCCGACCAGAAGATCGCCGGTGAACTCAAGAGAATCGGATTCACCATCTCGCGCCGAGCGGTCGCCAAGTACCGCGACCAGATGAACATACTCCCGGCGCGGCTGCGCAAGGAGATATGATCGAATGCAGGAGGTACCATGGTGAAGGACGTCGTGCTCGATGCGACCGAGTCCGACGCGGAGGAGTTCACTGTCTCGTTCTGGAAGGTCGACGTCGGGGGAGCCGTGAAGCGGGGCGACGAGCTCGTCGTCCTTGAGTCGACCGAGGAGAAGACCGCCCTCGCCGTCCGGTCCCCGTTCGACGGTACGGTGACGTCGGTAGTCGCTGGAGAGGATGAGACCGTCAGACAGGGTGACGTTCTGTGCAGAGTGGAGACCGGTTGAGAGAACGACCGAGACTACCTTCCTGGCTGACCAAACCGCTGTCGGATCCCGCGCGTGTGCGGGCCGTCCGTCAGACGCTGGCCCGATGTCATCTCAACACCGTCTGCGACGAGGCGAAGTGCCCCAATCGTGTGGATTGCTTCACGCGGGGCACCGCGACGTTCATGGTTCTCGGTGACGCGTGCACGCGGGACTGCCGTTTCTGCGCGGTGCGGCACACGACGCCCGTGAGCGTCGACGATGATGAGCCCGAGAGGGTCGCCGAGGCGGCGCGCTTGCTCGGCCTCTCTTTCGTTGTGCTCACCTCGGTGACCCGGGACGACCTCCCGGACGGGGGCGCCGGTCACTTCGCGGCTACGGTCGATGCGGTGCGCCGCGCTCTCCCGCAGGCCGGCATCGAGGTCCTCGTTCCGGACTTCCATGGCAGCAGGGAGTCGATCGACAGGGTGCTGGACCCTGGTCCCGACGTCTTCGGACACAACGTCGAGACCGTCTCGAGGCTCTACGCAGCGGCACGTCCTGAGGCGGACTACGCGCGAACACTGTCGGTTCTGAGATACGTTGCTGAGATGCCACACGCACCGATCGTGAAATCGGCCATGATGCTCGGTCTGGGCGAGACGACGTCGGAGATCGAGTCGACGCTTCGGGACCTCCGGACCGCGGGGGTCGAGATACTCTGCCTGGGACAGTACCTGAGTCCCTCCGATGTGCATCTTCCGGTCGAGCGGTTCGTTCCGCCCGAGGAGTTCGACCAGCTGGCCGACCTGGCCCGTGACATGGGGTTCGCTGCGGTGGCCTCAGGCCCGTTCGTCCGCAGCTCGTATCTGGCCGATGAATCGGCGGCCAGGGCACGTGACGAGAGAACTACCCAGACGACCTTCGCCCGGCGAAAGGAGCACGCATGAGAGTTCTGGTCACGGCGCGGCACTTCGACCTGGATCCGGCGCTCAAGACATATGTCAACGAGAAGGCCGAGCATCTGACCAGGTACTTCGACCGCATCGACGAGGCGCACGTCGTCCTCGAGGCCGAGGGGCATCGGCGGATCGCCGACGTCACGGTCCACGCCTCGAGGGTGATCGTCTCCAGCGAGCAGGAGGCCGAGGACATGCGGTCGGCCATCGACCTGGCGTTCGAGAAGGTCGAGCGGCAGATCAGACGCCACAAGGAGCGTGTCAGGAACAGAAAGGGAGCGACGCCCACGGCGGAGGCCGCGAGAGCGCTCGACGGGGCTGCCCCGCGGACGATCGGCGTGGCCTCGGAGCAGCTGGGCGAATCGCCGATGACACCGGAGGAGGCGCTCGCATCACTGGATGAGCTCAAGGTCGGCTTCCTCGTCTTCCTGAACTCAGAGACGAACTCGCTGAACGTCATCTACAGACGAGACGACGGAGACTACGGTCTCGTCGAACCCAGGGGACAGGCAGAGTGAGCGATCAGGCCGAAGCGACAGGGGCGAGCGGCGGAACCACGAACGTAGGGCAGCTCCTCGAGAGCGTTCGCGGCCGCGTCGAGCTCAAGCTGGTTGCCGGGACGACAGAGGTCGTCCGCGACATCACGAGCGCCGAGATCCACAGACCGGGGCTCTTCCTCGCCGGCTTCGAGGAGGGCTACGAGCCGGACCGCATCCAGGTCCTCGGCGGGCAGGAGATGGCCTATCTGGCGTCCCTGGAGGCCGACGAGCGACGTCGCTCACTCTCGCGTCTGCTGACGAGGTCGCTCCCGTGCGTCATCGTGGGAGACGGAGCCCGGGCGGGCGAGGAGCTTGTGGAACTCGCCGGAGAGCGCGACGTCCCGGTCTTCGAGAGCCCGGTGCCGGCGGCGCGTCTGGCCCGGCAGATCGGAGCGATGCTCGAGGACCTGCTGGCGCCCTCGACGACGATCCACGGTACGCTGGTCGACGTCTACGGCGTCGGTATGCTCTTCACCGGCAAGTCGGGGATCGGCAAGAGCGAGTGTGGACTCGACCTCGTCGAACACGGGCACCGCCTGGTGGCCGACGATGTCGTGCAGGCGTTCCGCACGCCGCAGGGGTATCTGGTCGGCACCGGTTCAGACCTTCTCAGACACTACATGGAGATCCGGGGCGTCGGCATCATCGACGTGCGGTCGATGTTCGGCGTCAGAGCGACACGGCAGAAGAAGCGCATCGAAATGCAGGTCAACCTCGTCCGGTGGGCCGAGCTCACAGACTACGAGCGTCTCGGCTTCGAGGACGAGATGACCGAGATCCTCGGCGTGAGGATCCCGGTCGTCGCGCTCCCCCTCGTGCCGGGGAAGAACATCACCGTCATCTCCGAGGTGATCGCGCTCAACCATCTTCTGAAGCTTCGCGGCGTCCATCCGGCCCGTGAGTTCGACCAGCGACTCAAGGCGCTCACGATGGCGAAGGGCCGCGCCGACAGGATCCTACGGAGCGACAGCGAATGAGCGACCTTCCGAAGAAGACCGGCTGTGTCATCGTGGCGCACGGGAACGTGGCGAAGTGCTTCATGGAGGCCGTCGAGGGTATCCTCGGCACCCAGTCGCACTGGACGGCGGTGACGAACAGCGGACTGGGACTCAAGGAGCTCAAGAGAACCGTCACGAACTCGATCGACGAGCTGTGTGAGACGTGTCGTGTCGTTGTACTGAGCGACATGCCCGGTGGCAGCTGCCATCACGTCTGCCAGGAGATCGCGCGGGAGAGAGACGACGTCAGAACGCTCTCGGGCGTCAATCTGATGATGCTCCTCGAGTTCTTCGTGAAGCGGGACCGCCACGACGTCGACGAGCTGGTCGGTCTTGTCATGCAGCGCGGGCGCGACGCCGTCCGGATGCTCTAGAGGAGGCGCGGTGCCCGTCATTCTCGCCCGCATCGACGACAGGCTCATCCACGGTCAGGTGACGGTGGCGTGGGGCGGATGGCTCGAGCCCGACCGCATGGTTCTCGTCAATGACGAGGTCGCGACCACTGAATGGCGACGCGAACTCTACGCCGAGGCGGACAGCCTCGGCGCAGCCGTGTCCGTGATGACCAAGGCCGAGTTCCTCGAGGCGGCGTCGGCGGGCCGCTGGGCGTCCCAGCGCGTGATCGTCATTGTCGAGACGCCGGCCGACATGCGGGACCTGATCGAGGGCGGCTTTCGACCGGAGACCGTCAATGTCGGCGGAATGCACTTCTCACCCGGCAAGAGGGAGATCCTGTCGTACGTCTACGTCGATGACGTCGACGTCGAAGCCATGCAGAAGATCATCGAGGAGGGCGTCGAGCTGACGGCGCAGGATGTGCCGCAGTCGCAGCCTGTCGACATGGCCCGAATGCTCTCCGACGCATCGAGCACCGACTAGAAAGGCGGGAGGCCAACGGTGAAGCGGACCACCCTCATCCTCTGCATCCACAATCACCAGCCGGTCGGCAATCTGCCGCACGTCTTCGAAGAGGCGTACGAGAAGGCCTACAGACCGTTCCTCGACGCTCTGGAGCGACACCCGGGCGTCAGAATGGTCCTGCACAACACCGGTCCCCTCCTGGAGTGGTACGAGGAGCACGCCCCGGAGTACATCGACCGCGTGAGAGCGCTGGTGGAGAGCGGACAGGTTGAGCTCCTGACGGGCGGCTTCTACGAGCCCATCCTGTCGGGCATCCCCTCGCGCGACGCCGAGGGACAGATCCGCATGCTCACGGAGTACACGGAGCGGGTCTTCGGCGTCCGTCCGCGCGGTATGTGGCTGGCGGAGCGCGTCTGGCAGCCCGATCTTGCCGCGACGATCCGCAGCGCCGGCGTCGAGTATCTCCCGCTGGACGACTACGAGTTCCGCCTCGCGGGTCTCTCGGACGATGAACTGACGGGGGACTTCATGACGGAGCACGAGGGCGGCACGGTGCGCGTCTTTCCGATCAGCAAACGCCTGCGATATCTCATACCGTTTCAGGACCCCGAGGAGACACTCCGGCACATGAGGGATCTCGCCGACCGTGGGTTCGGGCTCACGGCCGTGTTCGGCGACGACGGCGAGAAGTTCGGCATCTGGCCGGGAACCTACGACCACGTTCACTCCGGAGGCTGGCTCGAGCGCTTCCTGGAGGCTATCGAGGGTGCCTCGGACTGGCTCGAGACCGCCACCTTCGCCGACGTCATCGACCGCTGCGAACCCAGGGGGCGGGTCTATCTGCCGACATCCTCCTATCCCGAGATGATGGAATGGGCTCTACCGACGCCCGCGCGGCGCACCTACGCCCGTCTGCTCAGGGAGGTCGACGAGAGCGGCAGGGGAGACGAGTGGCGACCGTTCCTGTCGGGCGGTATCTGGAAGAACTTCCAGACGAAGTACGAGGAGTCGAAGCTGATGACCCGCAAGATGTGGCGCGTCAGCGACAAGCTCCTCGAGGCCGAACGGTCCGGCGGCGGACAGGACG
Organism: Candidatus Effluviviaceae Genus V sp.; assembly: GCA_014728125.1. Classification (NCBI taxonomy): domain Bacteria; phylum Candidatus Effluviviacota; family Candidatus Effluviviaceae; species Candidatus Effluviviaceae Genus V sp. The sequence goes on along the minus strand of WJMD01000135.1, from coordinate 40,445 downwards.
TTGCGCGCGAGCTCGGCGAGGAGACGAGGGCACACCGGGGCACGCCGACAGCGGAGGATATGAAGGGGGCCAGGACGGAACTCTGGCGCGGGCAGTGCAACTGCGCGTACTGGCACGGCGTCTTCGGAGGGCTCTACCTCCCGCATCTGCGTTCGGCGGTGTTCGAGCATTTGATCCGGGCCGAGAACCTCCTGGAGGAGAAGCGCGGCACGTCCTGGGACGCACTCGACGTCCTCGACCACGACCTCGACGGGCGCGACGAGGTTCTCATGGAGACACAGTGGGCCAATGTCTACGTGTCGCCCGAGCGAGGAGGCTCCATCTTTGAGCTCGACCTGCGGCGCGAGGGCGTCAACCTGCAGGCCACGATGGGACGCTACGAGGAGGCGTACCACGAGGACCTCCGGCAGGCGTCTCACGACGACGGGGAAGACGGTACGGTCAGCATACACGACGTGGTACGGGCCAAGGAGAAGGGGCTCGAGGCGTTCGCGCATCCGGACGATCATCCGCGCTGGTCGGCGTTCGACCGTGTGCTCGCGCGGGACGCGGGCCCCGACTCGATGGACGATCCCTCGTCGGACCTCGGCGACTTCGTGGGAGCCGCCTACGATTGCTCGCCCTGCCGCGACGGCGGGCGGGTAGCCGCGTCACTTTCGACGAACGGCTTCGTCCACGACGGCGGTCTCGTGCTGCCGGTGGCCCTCGAGAAGACCATACGGCTCAGCGTCGAGGGGGAGCTCACCGTCGAGAACGTCCTGAGCTCGGACGCCGACCTCGACCTTCGCTTCGCATCGGAGTGGAACCTGGCCTTCCTGACCGGCCACGGCGACTACTCGACCGTCTCGGCAGGGGGCGGGCCGGTCGCGCTCGACGAGCCGGTCACGTTCGAGGAGACCGGCGGGGTGCGCTTCATCGACAGGCTCCGGGGCTTCGCGCTCGACATGAAGCTCTCGCCTGAGGCGCAGGTGTGGGTGCGTCCGCTCGAAACGGCCAGTCAGTCCGAGGGCGGCTTCGAGCGCGTCTTCCAGGGCGTCACCGTCTGGTTCGTCCGGCCGCTGCGGGCACGGGGCGGGGCGCCGCAGGAGTTCGAGATCACCATTTCCACCAGCAGGCTCCGGGAGGAGACGTGAGTCCGAACGTCGCGTTCGGTCTGATCCTGTTGGGCGGAGCCCTGTCGCTCGATACGACGGCCTTCCTGCAGGTGATGGTCTCACAGCCGATCGTCAGCGGGGCTCTGGCCGGCTGGATCGTGGGAGACCCGGTCCTCGGCCTCGTCCTCGGCGCGGTGCTCCAGCTCGTGTGGATCGGTGTGCTTCCGGTGGGAGCCACACCGTTCCCTGACACGGCGCCGGCAACGGTCGCGGCCGTAGGCGCCGCGGTGACGATCTCGAACGGTCTTCCTCCCGGTGCCTGGGCTGTTGCCATCGCGCTTCTCATCGCCCTGGCAACGGGTATCGCGGGACAGCGTGCGATCCTCATGCTCCGGCGCCTCAATGTCCGCCTGGCGGAGCGCGCGTTCGAGGGGGTGGAGCGGGGTAACACCGCGGCGGTCGGGACGTCCGTTGCGGCCGCGCTCGCGGCCCGTTTCGGAGCCGGCTCTCTCCTGACGGCCGCGGCTCTCGGGATCGCCTGGGCCGCGGCGCCGGCCGTGCCGTCCGGTGGAGGAGCCCTTCCGCTGGCCGTCTGGGCGGCCCCGCTGGCGGCCGCAGGAATCGCCGGCGTCGGCCGCCAGAGCGAACGGAACGCCGTCGGGGTCGGACTCCTCGCCGGGCTGGTCCTTCTCATTCTCGTGTAGGAGGGTGCGTGGCTGACAGACACTGCGGCATGCGGCTCCCCCTGGGACTGAGGCTGGCGATCTTCCTTCGGTCGTTCCTGCTCCAGTCCGTCTGGAACCCTCAGGGGATGCAGCACGTCGGATTCTGCTTCGCGCTCCTCCCGGTCGCGTCGAGGAAGAGCGACGAGGAACGGAGGGCCTTCGCGAAGCGCCATCTGGAGTTCTTCAACTCGAATCCCGTGCTCGCGTCGTACGTCCTGGGCGCCAGCGCGGCGGCCGAACTGACCGCCGACGATGCTCAGTGCATCGAGGTCGTCCACCTCAAGCGGAGCCTCGTCGGTCCGCTCGGCATGGCCGGCGACGCGCTCTTCTGGGGGGCGCTCCGCCCTCTGGCGGGGCTGGCCGCCGTGCTCGTCGCAATCGGAGGCGGGCTGTGGGCGCCGCTGCTCTTCCTGGCGGTCTACAACGTCCCGCATCTGGCGCTCAGGTGGCGCGGTCTTGGCCGGGGAGCCGAGCGCGGTCCCGGCGCGGCGCGCGAGCTTCTGGGACCGGTCTACCGGAGTACCGTCAGACGGCTGCGGCTCTCGGTGGCCTTCCTGGCGGGCCTCACGGCCACAGCCGCCGTCGGGCTGGGACAGGGGGCGACGACACCCAGAGCGGCCGTCGCGCTCGTCTTCCTCGCGGCCGGGTTCATCGGGGCGAGGGTCCACATCCCGGCGTCCCTTCTGGGAACAGCGGGGGTGCTCTGCGGGCTGATCCTGGCACTGACAGGAACGATAGGGGGGTAGCTTGGTCGAGCGGACTGTCGTGCTCGCGAGCGTGCACGGGCTTCACGCCCGGCCGGCCGCGGAGTTCGTCAAGCTGGCGTCCCGCTTCGAGGCGGACGTCAAGCTCAGAAAGGACGACCTGACGGTCGACGGGAAGAGCATCATGGGCGTCATGATGCTCGCGGCCGAGATGGGAAGCCGTCTGACGCTGATCATCGACGGAAGCGACGAGTCGCAGGCACTCGAGGAGCTGGCTCGATACCTCGAAACGAACACAGAGGAAGAGGGCACGTGATCGATCTGAGCGGCATAGGAAGGGCAAAGGTCATCCAGGGCATTCCGGCCTCGCCGGGGATCGTCATCGGACCGGCGTTCATCCTCGACACCGAACGGCCTCACGTCGAGGAGGAGACCATCCCCGAGGACGAGATCGAGAACGAGGTCGAGGCCTTTCAGAGCGCACTCGACGAGACGAGACTCGAGGTCCGGAAGTTGAAGACCGAGCTCGAGGACGAGATCGGCGAGCGCAAGGCGCGCATCTTCGATGCGCACCTCATGATGCTCGAGGACTCGATGATCGTCGAGGGCACCGTCAAGCGGATCCGCGAGACGAGATCGAGCGCCGCCCTCGCCTTGACCGAGGCCGTCGGGCACATCATCACCGCGATGAAGCGGGCCGACGACGAGTACCTGAGAGACCGGATCTACGACATCCGCGACCTCGAGCGGCGGCTCCTGATGAAGCTCCTGGGGAAGAAGCCGAAGACGATACGTCACCTCGATCACGACGTGATCGTGCTCGCACACCAGCTGGCCCCCACGCACACGGCGGCCATGCACAAGGAACGCGTCATCGGCTTCGCGACCGAGGCGGGGGGCAAGACGTCCCACGCCGCCATCATGGCCCGGTCGCTCGAGATCCCCGCCGTGGTGGGGCTCCACGAGGCGACCGGCTTCATCCGGCAGGGCGAGCGTATCATCGTCGACGGGACGTCCGGCGCGCTCGTCCATGACTACGACGAGGCCGTGCTCGCGTACTACGAACAGAGGAAGCGTGAGTTCGAGGAGTTCGAGCGGGAGCTTCTGAAGTTCGCTGAGTACCCCGCCGAGACGAAGGACGGCCGACGGTTCAAGCTGAGGGCGAACATCGAGATCCCCGAGGAGGTCGACTCGGTCATCTCCCACGGGGCCGACGGGATCGGCCTCTACCGGACAGAGTACCTCTTCATCGCCCGCGATACCCTGCCGGACGAGGAGGAACAGTACGAGGCCTACCGCTCGGTCGTCCAGGCGATGGCGCCCTCAGAAGTGGTCATCCGCACGCTCGACGTCGGTGGTGACAAGTTCGGCGCCGGGACCGAGGAGGGGAGCGAGGCCAACCCGTTCCTGGGATGGCGCGGCGTCCGCTACAGCCTCTCGCATCCCGACCTCTTCATGACCCAGCTCCGGGCGGCGCTGAGAGCGAGCGCGCACGGTTCGGTGCGCATCATGTTCCCCATGATATCCTCGGTCGGTGAGGTCAAGGACGCGGTGCAGGTCCTCGAGGCGGCGCGTCAGGAGCTCCGCTTCAAGCGCGTCCCGTTCGACGAGAAGGTGCCGGTCGGGATCATGATCGAGACCCCCGCCGCCGCGACGGTCGCCGACACGCTGGCGGCCGAGGTCGACTTCTTCTCGATCGGTTCGAACGACCTCATTCAGTACGCCCTGGCGGTCGACCGCGGCAACGACCGCGTGGCCTATCTCTACGACCAGTATCATCCGGCGGTCCTCAGGCTGATCTCCCAGACCGTTCAGGCCGCGCGGCGCCACAGAACGGGCGTCGGGCTCTGCGGAGAGATGGCGGGTGATCCGCTGGCTGTGCTCATCCTCATCGGCCTCGGGATCGACGAACTCTCGACCAGCCCTCGGATGCTGCCGGAGATCAAGAGCATCGTCCGGTCGATCACGTATTCGTTCGCCCGCAAGGTGGCGGGCCGCGCGCTCAAGATGAAGAGCGGGCCTGAGGTCCGGCGCTATCTCGAGCAGATCCTCCTGAAGCGGTTCCCGCGCATCAGCGCGACGGAGATGATATCGTGACCAGGCTGGACAACAGAGAGCACATCGAACGCAACGACCCCGACGGCATGCTTGGCCACATCATGTCGTTCGGGGATCATCTGAGGACCGCGGGCAGGACCGCGGGCGGCGCGCTTGCCGGCATGTCCATCGAGCGTCCCGCTGCGGTCGTCGTGGCGGGCATGGGAGGCTCGGCCATCGCGGGCGACCTCATCAGGGGGGCGCTCGCTGACCTTCTTTCTGTGCCGATGAGCGTCGCGCGGGGATATGTTCTGCCCGCGTTCGTCAAGCGGGATACTCTCGTCGTCGCGTCGAGCTACTCGGGCAATACGGAGGAGACGCTCTCCGCCCACGCGGACGCGGTCGCACGGGGGGCCAGGGTCGTCTGCATGACCACGGGAGGCAGGCTCGCGGAACTCGCGGATGCGAGGGGCGAGCCGGTGGTTCCGCTCGCTGCGGGTCTACCGCCGCGCGCGGCGCTCGGGCACGGCCTGGCATCGCTGCTCAGCGTGCTGGCGGCGGCCGGGCTGACCGCCGACCCATCGGACGAGCTCGCGTCGATGGCGTCGGCAGCCGATTCGGCTGCAGCGCGCTTCGCTCCCGAGGTGCCGTCGGACTCGAACGGGGCGAAGGGGCTCGCGGTCTGGCTGGACACGGGCGTCCCGGTCGTCTACGGCGCCGAGCCGCATACTGCGGCCGTCGCCACGCGATGGGTTGGCCAGCTCGCGGAGAACGCAAAGACGGTCGGACACGCGAACGTGCTCCCTGAGATGAATCACAACGAGATCGTGGGATACGGCGATCGCAGAGCACTGGGCGGCATGCAGCGGGTCGTGTTCCTGAGGGACGCGGACGACCACGAGCGGATCGCCCGGAGAATTGCCATCACGGCCGACGTGCTCTCGGAGGAGGGGGTTGAGAGCCGCGAGGTGCGGAGCTTCGGCGACACGCGCCTGGGCAGACTCGTCTCGCTCGTCCTTGCCGGAGACTACGTGAGCGTCTATCTTGCGGCTCTCCGGGGCATCGATCCGACACCGGTCGAACCGATCGACCGTCTCAAGCGGGCGCTGTCCGAGTGACCTGCCGCGCCCGAGGGGGACCTGTGAGCACCACGCCATGAGAGGAGCGCCATGAAAGCGATCATACCTGTCGCGGGCATCGGAACCCGTCTGAGACCGCACACCCACACGATCCCGAAGGCTCTCGTTCAGGTAGCCGGAAAACCGATCCTCGGACACATACTCGACGAACTCGTCCCGCTGGGGGTCGAGGACGTCGTGCTGGTGACCGGCTATATGGGCGACAGGGTGCGCTCCTACATGGAGCAGGCGTACGCCGACCTCAACGTCTGCTACGTTCATCAGGAGGAGCGACAGGGACTCGGACATGCGATCTTCCTGACGCGCGAGTGCATCGGCGACGAACCGGTCCTGATCATTCTCGGGGACACGATCGTCACGGCAGACTACTCCGCGCTCCTGTCGGACGAGCGAACGCTCATCGGCGTCAAGGAGGTCGAAGACCCGACACGCTTCGGCGTCGTGGAGGTCGAGGACGACATGGTGCAGGGCCTCGTCGAGAAGCCCGACGTTCCGCCCAGCAATCTGGCGATCGTCGGCCTGTACAACATCGCCGAGACGGGAGCACTCTTCGACGGACTCGCCGAGATCATCGACCGCGGCATCACGACGAAGGGCGAATACCAGCTGACTGACGCTCTCCGCATCATGCTTGAGGCCGGGATCGAGATGGGGACGTTCGAAGTAGAGGGTTGGTATGACTGCGGTCTGCCTGATACTCTACTGGAGACCAATCGATTTCTCCTGGAGCGCTCGGGCGGCAACGGCTCGGGCGTCGCCGGGGAAGACTCGGTGATCATCCAGCCTGTGTCGATCGACCCGACGGCCGTCATATCGAGGTCGATCGTCGGACCGTTCGTGTCGGTGGCGGCCGGATCGAGGATCACCGACTCAGTTGTGCGAGACAGCATCCTGAACGCGAACGCCGAGGTGGAGCGCAGCCTGCTCGACAGGTCGCTCATCGGCGAGGGCGCGCTGGTGCGGGGGCACTACCAGCGCCTCAACGTAGGCGACTCATCGGAGATCGTCATCGGCGCGTGACGGAACGGACCACGTGGCGGTAGGGAGAACGGAGGGAACGTTGGAGAAGCACCTGTTCACATCGGAATCCGTGACGGAGGGGCATCCGGACAAGGTCGCCGACCAGATATCGGACGCCATTCTCGACGCTGTACTGAAGGACGACCCCGAGGGCCGCGTCGCCTGTGAGACGCTCGTCGCGACGGGGTTGGCTTTTGTGTCGGGCGAGATCTCGACGAGCGGGTATGCCGACATACCGTCGATCGTGCGCGACACGATCGAGCGCATCGGCTACACGGAGGCGAGCTACGGGTTCGATCACGAAACGTGCGCCGTCGTGACGTCGATCAGAGAGCAGTCTGCCGACATCTGGTGCGGCGACGACTCGGGACATGCCGTCTCCGGGGGAGGCGCAGGCGATCAGGGAATGATGTTCGGATACGCGACGAAGGAGACCGAGGAGTACATGCCGGTTCCGATCAACCTGGCCCACAAGCTGTCGCGCAGACTGGCGAAGGTCAGGAAGGAACGGATCCTGGAGTACCTCAGGCCGGACGGCAAGACCCAGGTGACGGTCGAGTACGAGAACGGGAAGCCGACGCGGGTCGATACCGTGGTCGTCTCGACGCAGCATGACCCGGACGTGACGCTGGCTGAGCTCAAGGACGACATCGTCGAGAAGGTCGTGCGGCCTGTTCTGCCGTCCGGGATGGTCGACTGGGACCGCCTGAACGTGCATGTCAACCCGACGGGCCGCTTCGAGAAGGGCGGACCGCACGCCGACTGCGGACTGACGGGACGGAAGATCATCGTCGACACGTACGGCGGCGTCGGGAGCCACGGCGGCGGAGCGTTCTCCGGCAAGGACCCGACGAAGGTCGACCGGTCGGCCTCGTACGCAGTGCGGCACGCTGCGAAGAACATCGTCGCGGCCGGGTTGGCGGAGAAGTGTGAGCTTCAGGTCGCCTATGCCATCGGCGTTCCCGAACCGGTCTCGGTCATGGTCGACGCCAAGGGGACCGGGGCGGTCTCCGATCGGGAGCTCAACGAGATCGTCAGGAAGCACTTCGACCTCAGACCCCGCGCCATCATCGAACGACTGGATCTGAGACGGCCCATCTTCAGCAGAACCGCCGCGTACGGGCACTTCGGCCGGGACCACGACGATTTCACGTGGGAGCGGCTCGACATGGTCGACGACCTCAAGCAGGGCTGCTGAGTCGTCGGCTGCCCCATCGCAGCCTCACAAGGGAAACGGAGCACTTGATGAAGCACGACATCGCCAGCAGGGATCTCGCCGACGCGGGACGCTTCCGAACGGAGTGGGCCGCCCAGAGCATGCCGGTCCTCCAGAGCATCAGGGAGCGCTTCACGGCCGAGAGGCCCCTGGACGGCATTACGATCGGCGCATGTCTCCATGTGACGACCGAGACGGCCAATCTCATGATCGCGCTCAAGGCCGGCGGGGCCACCGTGGCGCTCTGCGCCTCGAATCCCCTGTCGACGCAGGACGACGTCGCGGCCCATCTCGTCGAGCATCACGAGATCCCGGTCTTCGCCGTCAGGGGAGAGGACAACGACCGGTACTACGATCACATCAGGGCGATCCTCGACATGAACCCGGACATCACGCTCGACGACGGCGCCGACCTGGTCTCGACGATCCACCAGGAGCGGACCGAACTCATCGACAGCATGCTGGGGAGCATGGAGGAGACGACGACCGGTGTCATCCGGCTCAAGGCCATGGAGCGCGACAAGGAGCTCAAGGTTCCGATCATCGCGGTCAACGACGCCAACACGAAGCACATGTTCGACAATCGCTACGGCACCGGACAGAGCACGCTGGACGGCGTTCTCAGGGCGACGAACGCGCTGCTGGCCGGCTCGACGTTCGTCGTGGCCGGCTACGGATGGTGCGGTCGCGGCCTGGCGCATAAGGCGCGCGGGATGGGGGCCAACGTCATCGTGACGGAGGTCGATCCTCTCAAGGCACTCGAGGCGGTCATGGACGGCCTCCGTGTCATGCCGATGGACGAGGCCGCTCCCGTAGGCGATGTGTTCGTCACTGTGACCGGCGACATCCGCGTCATCGCGAGGCGCCACTTCGAGGCGATGAAGGACGGAGCGATCGTCGCCAACTCCGGGCACTTCGACGTGGAGATCGACCGGGAGGCTCTCCAGTCGCTGGCGAAGAACGTCGAGACGCCGCGCGAGTCGGTCGAGACGTACATCATGGCCGACGGGCGGCGCATCAACCTTCTGGGACAGGGGCGGCTCATCAACCTCTCGTCCGCGGAGGGGCATCCGGCGTCGGTCATGGACATGAGCTTCGCGAACCAGGCCCTCTCGTCGGAGTTCCTCGCCAAGGCCGACGAGAAGCTCCCTGTCAGGGTCCACGGCGTGCCGGCCGAGATCGACGCCGAGGTCGCGCGCCTGAAGCTCGAGGCGATGGGGATCGAGATCGATACCCTGACCGACGAGCAGCGGGAGTACCTGGCGTCCTGGACGGTCGGCACCTGACGGAACCGATCCAGTCGGACTGCAGGCACGGGGCGGCGGCCGGCACGGCCGCCGCCCCGTCGCGCGTTCCGGGCATGGAGAGAGACGGCGGGGTGGCCGGAGTATCTACTTGGGGGTTCTGACAAGCAGGTAGACGCCGAGGATCCCGAAGATGATGTTCGCCATCCAGGCCGCGAGCCAGGGCGGGAGAATGGTCTCCTCACCGAGGACCTGGCCGATCTGGATGACGCCGTAATAGACGAATGAGATGGCGAGCGCGGAGGTGAAGGCGATGGCGAAGCCGCTTCTGCGCGTTCCGGCGGCGAGCGGCGCTCCGAGGAGGGTCATGATCAGCGTCACGAACGGGAACGCGATCTTCAGACGAAGCTGGACCTCGAGGTCACGGGGGTCGTTGCCGCCGGCGCGAAGCCGCGCGATGTAGTCGCGAAGATCGAGGTACCCCATCTCCTCGGGCTCCACGGGCCGAGCCGCCAGTTCCTCGGGGGTCGGCTCGTCACCGGGCAGCGGCACGCGGTCGAACGAGCGTATGGTCTCCTCGCCGTCCTCGAAGCGGCGAACGGACCCCCCCTCCAGCACCCAGCGGTCGCCCGTCCAGCGTGCCAGCGGAGCGTCGATGCGTCGCGTCGGCAGATGCCCCTCGCCGAACTCCTCGTAGGTCACATCCTCCATCGTGCCGCTCCGGAGGTTGAAGCGTCGAGCGAGCAGCACGTTCCCATCGGGGTACATGTAAATGAGGTCGGTGCGGATCATCCGGGACGGCTTCCTGTCGATCGTCTGCTCCTCGATGTCGAGTCTGCGCTGGGTTGCGGGCGGCAGCAGCTCCTCACCGACGACGAGTGTGACCAGACTCAGGCAGAGAGCCAGCAGGAGGACGGGAGCGAGGATCCGGTAGAGACTGACCCCCGACCCCTTCATGGCCATGATCTCGTTCTTCCGCGACAGGCGTCCCAGTGCCAGGAGCGTGGCCAGCAGCATGGCGACCGGCGCTGTCAACACGATGATCATCGGCGTGTAGTAGAGGTAGTAGAGTCCGACGAGCTGGACCGGCACGTCGTTGTCGATGAACCTGTTGGCGTGGTCGAAGAGGTCGACGAGGATGAAGATCCCCACGAACGTCACGAACACGAGGATCAGAGGAAGCGCGATCTTCCGGAGTATGTAACGATCCAGGAGCTTCATCGCTCATCCTCCACCGGGCGGGACGGCCGCGGAGGTCGAAGCACGAAGTCGATCACGCGCATGAGGGGACGCATGCGCCACTCGAACGATACGGCGAGGGTCAGGAGCGCGCCCAGTCCGCCGAAGATGATGTTCGGCGCCCACATCGCCCACACCGGAGAGACGATGCCGCGGTCTCCGAGCTGCTCGCCTCCGATCAGGAACAGGTAGTAGATCAGGAAGAAGAGGATCCCGATCCCAGCGCCGATGCCGACGCCTCCGCGGCGGCTCCTGATGCCGAGGGGGGCTCCGACCAGGACGAAGACGATGCATGAGAACGGGATCGAGAGCTTCTTGTGATACTCTACCTGGAAGCTCCGGATCCGCTTCATGCTCGTCTGGATCTCCCGGACCGCCTCGTCGATGTCGACGCCGGCGCCGACCGCGCCCTCGCGGAGACTCCGGCCGATATCGGGCGTGAGAGCGATCTCGGGAAGCGAGGGCAGGTCCCCGGCCGCCGAGCCGACCAGTTCCGCCAGCCGTTCCCTGGCGCGCTCGGCGTCCGAGCGGTTCCTCTCGATGCGCTCGGCGAGCTCTTCGAGCGACAGCTCGCGGTCGCCGCGTCTCGAGGAGTCGCTCCTGCTGAGTGTGCCGCCGGACTCGACGACGTTGATCGCGTGGCGGTCGAATACCAGTCGGTTGTAGCGCGTCGGATCTTCAGGGTCGAGCTCGTGGATCTCGCCGTCCATGAGCTCGATCTTCAGCAGGTCGCGCGACGGGACGGTCGACACGACGCCGCTTTCGGATATGATGGTCTGAACGGGCTTCTCACCCTCGAAGCGGTGGATCCGGACGTCGAAGATCTCGTTGGTTCCGCGGTCGATCTCCGAGACGAGGATCATGTAGCCGCCCGGAAGCTCGGTCAGCACGCCCGGCTCGATGGTCGCGAGCGGTCTGACCTTGTGGATGTCGACAAGGAGCGTCTTGAGCCGGTGGTTGGCCGTCGGAAGGAAGGCGTTTCCGAACGTGAAGAGCCCCGCCGCGACGAGGACGGAGGCCGCGAGCACGGGGAGGATCAAACGGAACACGCTCGTTCCGGTGGCCCGGAGCGCCGTGATCTCGTTGTCGCCGGCCAGTCTGCCGAAGGCGGTAAGGACGGCGACCATCACGGCCATGGGTACGGCGAGCAGCGTCATCCACGCCAGGCTGAGTCCGAAGGCCTCCAGTACGGCGAGGAGCGGCACGCCCTTCTTGATGAAGAGCTCCAGATAGTCGACCAGAAAGTCCATCGAGAGCACGAAGTAGAAAATGGCGAGACCGGCGAGGGCCGGAACAACGTGTGCTCTCAGTACGTAACGGGACAGGATCCGCATGGTGTCCGTTCGTGTGAAGGCCGGTCGCACAATGGGCACAACCTGCGGCGAAACTCCAGTGAATCGTTGGCAACGCCAGCAAACAAGGTATACTACCACCAATCGCAAGTCCACAAGACCGATGTCCCCGGCGGGTGCGCCCGCGGGGTCATCGGAGCCCACTGGACCTGAGGAACGCCGAGTGCCCACGACGAGCCGCCGAAGCAATCCGCTCTCCGCCTGCGCCGTGCTCTGTGTGACGGTGCTGGCCGTCGCATGTTGGGCGCTCCCTGCCCTCTCTCAGGGGTCCGGTGAGGCGGTTCCAGACAGCGTCTTCCCGAACGCCGCGACACCCGATTCGACGACCGCCGGGGCGAGTGATTCGACCGCGGCGCCGCCCGACACGACGGCAGCGGTCCTTCCCGGCGGGGCCGTGACGGCACAGCCCGATACGGCGGCTGTGCTGCCCGACAGCTCTTCCGCAGCGTCTCCCGACACCGCTGCAACTGCTGTCACGGACAGCTCGGCGTCCATCTCCCTCGACCGGTCTGGAGCGGAGCAGTCTCTGGAATCCGCCCCTCAGGACTCGGCGCCCGGCGTCGCGCCGGCCGACACGCTTGCTCGGGAGCAGCTCCCGGGGGCTCAGGCGGCCGACAGCACGGCCGCCGCGGCCCCGGACACGGCGCGCCCGCCCGTCGAGCGGCCCTCCTACGAACTGGGAGTCGGGCGCCTCCTCGAACGCCCCGCTGAGTTCCTCAGGCCCTGGGACCTGTCGCGGACCGGCACCGGCGTGGGGCTGAGACCCCGTAGGGTGTCGTTCCCGGATGCCCTTCCGTCGTCGGCCCCCGTCGACCGTCGCGTCCTCCTCAAGCGCGACCTGTCGTACACCGTTCTGGAGCTCAAGCCCTCCGGGTTCCCCGGCTACGTGATGTACGCCGCGCCGCGCGACGAGTTCCAGAAGCTCGCCGGCGACATGGCCGTCCGGAGAACCTGGCGGAACACGGTCCTGACAGGGCTTCAGAGAGCCCAGACAGACGCCCCCGGAGGCCTTCTCGACATCGACATCCCCATGCCGCTTCCAGGTCCTTTCGTGCGGGCGATCGGACCCGGCGCCAACCTGAAGGTCCGCGGCAGCGAGCGCATCACGTTCGGCGGGCAGACGAGCTACGTCGTCGAGGCACTCGAGCAGGAGTCCGGCAGACCGTCGCGGTTCCCGCAGCTCGACATGGAACAGCAGCTGACGGTCAACCTCGAGGGCACGATCGGGCGGAAGATCCATGTCTACGTCGACCACAGGAGCGGCGGCGACGCTTTCGGGACCGGCAAGACCAACCAGATCCGCGTCCACTACGACGGCGACGAGGACGAGATCATCCAGAAGATCGAGCTCGGCGAGGTCAATCTGTCGATCCCCGGAACGGAGTTCGTCAGCTACAGCGGGCGGCACGAGGGTCTCTTCGGCGCGAAGATGACCGCGAAGATGGGCAAGTTCGATCTGATCGCGATCGCCAGTAAGGAGGAGGGCGAGTCGTCGGGCGCGAGCTTCACCGGCACCTCGGAGTCCGATTCGCTCGTCATCGACGACATACGGTACATGTCCGACAGCTTCTTCGCCGTCGATGAAGAGGCCCTGAAGTACTCGAACGTCTACCTCGAGGAGATCAGCGTCTACGTCGACGACCGGAACGGTGCCAACGACATCGAGACGGGCGCCGAGCCCGGCGTCGCCTATCTAGAGGACCCCACCACACCGGCATCGCCGCCGGACGGCCCGCGCCAGCGGGGGATGTTCGACGAGCTCATCGAGCTCGAGGACTACCTGGTCGACTACCAGAGCGGCATCATCGAGTTCGAGCGCTCGCTCCAGACGGGCCGCGTGTTGGCGGTCAGCTACCGACTCAACGGCGGCGTCGCCGTGGGCGGCAGCGACGGCGACTCGCTTCGTCTCAAGATGATCCGGAGCGACGAACGCGTCACCGGAACCGAGTGGGAACCGATTCGCCTTCACGAGCTCAAGAACGTCTACGACCTCGGCGCCGAGGATATCCCCGAGGAGGGCTTCGAACTGACGATCCGCAAGCGGACGCCCTCCGGTGAGATCCTCGACACACAGGACGGGACGCCGTACATCGAGATCCTCGGCCTCGACACGGCCGGGGTCGGCGGCGTCGGCGACCCCGACGGTATCGTCGACCTCGAGTGGATCGACTTCGAGAAGGGCTATCTCATCTTTCCGCACTTCACGCCGTTCTGTCCCGAGTTCGACACGACCGGCTTCTACTATCCGGAGGGTGAGCCCGACGACATCTACACCGCCGACGAGCTCGAGGAGAAGAACTGTCTCGTCTATTCGGAGGAGAACTTCGACGCCGGCGACGACATCTACTTCATCGAGGTCGGCTACAATCGTCCGCGAACGACCTTCTACCTGGGCAACATCAACATCATCGAGAACAGCGAGGTCGTGCGTCTGAACGGCGTGCGACTGACGTCGGGCGTCGACTACACGATCTACTACCCGGCAGGGCAGCTGACCCTCCTCTCGGACGAGGCCAAGGAGCCCGACGCGCGCGTGACGGTCGAGTACGACTACAAGCCGTTCGGCCTGACGGGGGAGAGCACCCTCCTGGGAACGCGCGGCGTCTACAACTGGAGTGAGAACGTCGTCCTGGGGTCCACCTGGATGTACCAGAGCAAGGGGACGCCCGAGGACCGCCCCCGTCTGGGGGAGGAACCGTCCAGGACGGTCGTCGGCGACGTCAATGTCAACGCCCAGTTCCAGCCGAGGATCATGACGACGCTCGCCGACATGGTGCCGTTCGTCGACACGGACGCGGAGTCGCACCTCAAGATCGCCGCAGAGGCGGCGGTCTGCCTTCCCAATCCGAACACGAAGGGCTTCGTGTCGATCGACGACATGGAGGGAACCGAGGACATCTACATGCTCGGCGTCTCGAGGAAGACCTGGACGCCCTCGAGCCTACCGGCGACCGGAGACGTCCTGGCCGTCGACCGCATGTCGATCGACTGGTACAACCCCGACAGAAAGGTCCGTGAGGGCGACCTCTTCCCGGATCTTCCCGACGAGGAAGCGAACGACATCAGGACCGTCCTCGAGATCGATCACGAATCGTCCGGGCTCGGGTCGTGGGCCGGTCTGATGCGTCTGCTCTCGAAGACCGGCGACGACTACTCCGAGTCGGAGTTCATCGAGGTGTGGGTCAACGACAACGGCTCGCGTCAGGGTCTCATCCACGTCGATCTGGGAACGCTGAACGAGGACTACTATCCCCTCTTCGAGGAGCCGAACGGCGAACTCGACACGGAGGACGTCGATCGCAACGGGTTCGACGCCGACGAGGACACCGGTCTCGACACGGTCTTCGGGGACGACGAGGACTGGTCTCCGGGAGATGCGGACGACGGCTACGACGACTACGACTTCGAGTACGGCTCCGATGACTACTCCCGGATCAACGGGTCCGAGGGAAACGAGCGGCTCGACACGGAGGACCTGAACGGCAACTTCTACCTGGACACCGACAACAAGTACTGGCAGCTGACTGTCGATCTGTCCGATACGTCGACCTACCTTGTTCAGGACAACAGCGTGGCGCCCGTACCCGCCGACAAACGGACGAACTGGCGGCTCTACCGGATCCCGCTGGAGGACGCGTTGTCGGTGAACGGCATGAACGACTGGACTGTCATCAAGTCGGCGCGTATCTGGTTCGAGAACCTGCCGGTCGGCGGCGAGCCGATCATGCTCGGAGGCGTCGACATCGTCGGGAACAACTGGTTGGCGGGGCCGATCCGGGACGAGGACGGCGAGATCGTGCCCGAGGCCGAGCTCGGCGACATGGCCTTCCGCATCACCTCCAAGAACACCAAGGAGGACCTCGACTACGTGCCGCCGTTCGACCCGGGCGTCGACGAGGAGACCAACCTCCCCAAGCGCGAGGGGTCGCTGGTCCTTCTCTACAGCGACATCGAGGGCGGCCACACGGCGTCCGCGACACAGAACTTCTTCAGCGAGGAGAACTACACCGGCTACCAGTCGCTCGAGTTCTACGTGCACGGTGAGAGCGTGACCGAGGGCGGAGAGGAGGACGTCGACGACGGAACCGAGTTCTTCCTGCGGATAGGCGCCGACTCGCTCAACTACTACGAGTACAGCCTCGAGCTCCGGCCGGGGTGGTATCAGGACTCCGGGAGCACCGCGACGAAGCTGTCGATCCCCTTCACCAGCTTCACGAACCTCAAGCTGGACGCGTACGCCGAGCAGGACACTGCGTGGGCCTGGGGAGACACCTCGAGGATTCAGCGCGAGCGCTTCACACGTGTCGGCGCGCCCTCGCTGTCCCGCGTCAGCCAGCTGACCATCGGTCTCCGGAACGCGAATGAGGGACCGCTCGCCGATGAGATCTCGGGGGAGATCTGGCTGGACGACATCCAGCTCGGGGAGGTCTGGAAGGAGATCGGCTGGGCTGAGAGGGCGACCATAGACGCGCGGTTCGCCGATCTCGCGACGTTCAACTTCGACCTCAGGCACGTGGACGGCAACTTCCACTCTCTCAAACAGGAGCGCGGCAGCGGCCAGGACAACCTGTCGTACAACATGACGAGCACGGTCAACGCCGACCGGTTCGTCACCGGGCTCGGAGTCTCGCTGCCCGTCAACATCCAGTGGAAGCGACAGGTCACCGAGCCGCGCTTCTCAACGGGTTCGGACGTCGTGCTCTCCGAGGAGCAGAGCAACGATGAACGGACCATCGTCAAGGACCGGAGCATCTCGGCATCGCTCTCGAGACGTCGGCAGTCTCCCGGGTTCTGGACGCACCTGCTTCTGGACGGCCTCTCGCTCTCCGCGTCGGCCGCCGACCACGTGCGGACGTCGCCGACGAGGAACGACACGTCGACGACGCTGCGCGCCCGCGCCTCGTACCGCTACTCGCCGGAGCGGACCGGCATCCGGCTCTTCCGCGACACCGAGCTCTTCCTCAAGCCGAGCTCGGTTCGTTTCACGGCGTCGACGCATCTCATCCATACCCTCGCGTACGACGTAGACGTGGAAGGCGTTCAGAGCAAACGGACCGACAACTACGACAAGAAGCTCGACGCCAGCGGGAACATCGACTTCCAGTTCCTCGAGAACCTGCGGACGTCGCACGGCGTCACGGTCAAACGTGACCTGGCGCAGGAGAACAGGCCCGTGAGCGGGATCAACATCGGCGTCGAGACGCAGCGCCAGTACAACAACAGCCTCTCGTTCAGCCCGCGCTTCGGAAGCTGGTTCTCGCCGGAGTACAGCTTCTCGTCGAGCTTCACGGACAATCACGGGCCCGAGGCGCGTGGAGCCAACGATCCGCCGGACGCCCGCGACATCCGCGGCACGACGAGCCAGGAGATCCGGACGAGCCTGGACCTCAAGCGCCTCTTCGGCGGTTCGGGCAGTTCGGGCAGGAGCAGGCCGCGTCGGCCGCGGCGCGGCGAAGAGGACAACGACGAGCAGGAGGGCGAGGACGACGGGGACGGCGATGAGGACGAGGGCGGAGCGAGCATCGGTGACCTCGTCTCGCCGGTACTCTACGTCTTCAGGAACATGGACGCGATCGACGCCCGCTACTCCATGCGGTGGAGTTCGAGGTTCGACGGCATCCGGAGCGCCGACATGCCGGGATGGGACTACCGCCTGGGCCTCGCCAAGGGCGAAGGGGCCGACGACCGCACCGAGGAGACGACGCTCACCCTCGACTCCGGGATCAAGCTGACAAGGGACGTCCGCATCAAGGGAAGCTACCGGAGGACGGTCGACGGGCGGTGGTACAAGAACACGGTCTCGGACACCGTGGACCTGTTCACGCAGACCGAGTCGATGACGGAGTCCACGAAGGGCTCGCTGTCGTGGTCGGGGTTCGAGAAGGTCGGCCCGCTCAAATCGATCTTCAAGTCCGCCCGGGCGCGAAGCGGCGTGGAGTACAAGAGGAACTACTCGGGCCCGGTGGGCGAGCCCTCGACCGAAGGCAACGCGCTCGTCCTGAACCCGATCATCTCAGTCGACATGACGTTCCAGAACGGACTCTCCGGGAGCTTCACCTGGGACCGGAGACGCTCGACGAACTACAGCCTCTCCGGGACAGGCTCCGTCACGCGGGAGATCAGCGGTTCGACGAGCCTGACGCTCAACTACCGCTTCTCGGCACCCCAGGGGCTCAAGCTCCCGTTCTTCGGCCAGAAGCTCCGCTTCCAGAGCAATCTCGACTGCTCGCTGACCCTCCGGACGGGCTCGAAGCTCACGAAGACGGCCTCGGACGAGGCGTCGCTCGACCAGGTCGACCCGACGGCCGACACGAGCGACTTCTCGATCACGGGTGATGCGACCTACAGCTTCTCCCGCAGCGTCTCGGGAGGCCTGCAGGTCAGCTTCGCACAGAACCGCGACGAGAAGCGCGACCAGACGCGCCGGACGATCGGCGTCCACCTGACGGCGGAGTTCAAGTTCTGATGCGTCTCACGAGAGCGGTCGCGCCGCTTCTGGTCACCGCGATACTGCTTGGAGGATGCGGGGAGCGTCCGTCGTTCGACGGCGAAGCCGCACACGAGCTCATCGCTGAGCAGTGCGCTCTCGGTCCAAGATACCCCGGGAGTGAGGGGCACGCGGCGATGATCGACTGGTTGACGGGGAGGCTCCGTCCGCTGGCCGACGAGGTCGCGGTGCAGCGCTTCTCGGCCCCGTTCTTCGGCGAGGAGACCGAGCTTGTCAACGTCATCGCCTCCTTCAGACCGACGGAGCGGGAGAGGGTGCTCCTCGGCGCCCACTACGACACGAGGGCCGTCGCAGACCGGGACCCTGACCCGGAGGCCAGGCTGACCCCGATACCCGGAGCGAACGACGGCGGTTCAGGTGTGGCCGTGCTCGTCGAGCTGGCGCGTCTCCTCTCAGAGACGCCGCCGGACATCGGCGTCGACATGGTCTTCTTCGACGCCGAGGACGGGGGAGACGGCGGAGGCTTGGACGCGTGGTGCGTCGGCTCGACCCATTACGCCCGGCACCTCGGCGGCTACTGTCCCCGATACGCCGTCGTCGTCGACATGGTCGGCGATGCCGATCTGGCCATCCCGATCGAGTCGAACTCGAGGGCTGCAGCACCGCAGGTCGTGCGGCGCGTATGGGACGCCGCGGCCGGGGTCGGAGCCGACAGCTTTCTCGACGAGAGCGGCCCGTTCGTCTTCGACGACCACATTCCCCTCATTCGCGCCGGCATACCGACGGCGCTCGTTATCGACTTCGACTACGAGCACTGGCACACGCTCGAGGACACGCCGGACAAGTGCAGCCCGGCGAGCCTGGCCGAGGTCGGCTCGGTGCTCGTCGAGCTGGTCTACGGGGCCGCCGACCGCTGAGCAGTCGCTCACACCGCCGCGTCCGACCGGTCGCTCCGTTTGTGCCCGCTTCGTCCCGGCCGGCCGGTCCCCCGTCAGGCGTCCCGCAGTCCCGTCCCTCCAGGGCCATCCGCTCCCTCAAGGACACCCCCGGCAGCCGTCGTTTTCCGCTTGCGCGACGGGGGTGACCGTGTTACTGTGTCCGGGGAAGTGGGCTGGGCGGCCCACTTTTTCGGTGTCTGGGGGTGAGCCCGGCGATGCGGGATCGCAGCGAACGGATCTACGAGAGAACGCACGCGCTCATCGAAGGGATGGGCTACCGCCTCGTCGACGTGCGCGAGGCCCGAAGGGACGGTCGACGGCTGGTGCAGTTCTTCATCGACGAGCCGAGGGGCGTCTCCGTCGAGGACTGCGCGGACGTCAGCCGGGAACTGGGATACGTCCTGGATGCCGAGCCCGAGTTCGATGACGGCTACGTGCTCGAGGTCAGCTCGCCCGGCCTCGACCACGACCTCCGGCGGGAACGGGAGTACCGCTACTTCACCGGACGGAAGGCCCGTCTCGTGATGAAGGGCGGGAAGCTCAAGGGCCGAGCGATCGTCGGTACGATCGCCGCTGCCGACGAGGGAACCGTCCTGATCGATGCGGAGGATGGAGAGCGTCTCTCGCTGGCGATCGACGACATTGCGCGGGCACGGCTCGTGATCGAGGGGCTCTGACACCCCGGCTCGAACCAGGGCAGTACGGGAGAGAAAGACAATGAACACCGGCGTGCTCGAAGCACTGAGACGGATCGCACGCGAGAAACAGCTCGACAACGAGCTTCTCATCGAGGCGCTCGAGGCGGGGCTCCTTTCTGCCGCGCGCAAGAAGTTCGGTGCCGAGGCCGACATCGAGGTCGTCGTCGACGGTGAGAGCGACACGCTGGCCGTCTACCTCAACCGAAAAGTCGTTGATATGCCCGACGACTTCACAGCGGAGATAGACATCGAGGAGGCGCAGGAGATCGACCCCGCGGCCCAGATCGGCGATGTCATCCGGACCGAGATCTCGCTCGATGAGTTCGGCAGGAACGCCATCCAGGCGGCGAAGCAGATCGTCGTGCAGAGGGTGCGCGAGGCGGAGCGCGAGCAGATCTACGAGGAGTTCCAGGACAGGATAGGCGACATCGTGACCGGCGACGTGCAGCAGATCGAGCGCGCGGGGATCGTCGTCAACCTCGGCAGGACCGAGGCGCTGCTGCCCACGAGAGAGCAGATCAGGCGCGAACGGTACCGGCAGGGCGACCGCATCCGCGCGTACCTGCTGTCAGTTGAGAAGACCACGAAGGGACCACAGATCATCCTGTCGCGGACCCATCCGAACTTCCTCAAGAAGCTGTTCCGGATGGAGGTCCCGGAGATCTACGACTCGGTCGTCGAGATCATGGCGATCGCGAGGGAGGCCGGGGGGCGCTCGAAGGTCGCCGTGGCCTCTCACGACGAGCGGGTCGACCCGGTCGGCGCGTGCGTCGGAGTGAAGGGGTCGCGTATCCAGACGATCGTCCGTGAGCTCTCCGGCGAGAAGATCGACATCGTAGCATGGAGCTCGGACCCGTCGGTGCTCGTGAGCCGGGCCCTCAACCCCGCGAAGGTGTCGCGGGCCATCGTCGACGAGAGCGAACGGAGTGTCCGTGTCGTTGTTCCCGATGATCAGCTCTCCCTGGCCATCGGGAAGGGCGGACAGAACGCAAGGCTCGCGGCGAAGCTCTCCGGATGGAAGATCGACATCGTCGGTGAGACGGAGCACACGAGGCTTCTCGAGATCGACCTCTCCCAGCGCGTCGAGGTCGGTGAGCTGCCCGGCGTCGGAGAGAAGCTGGCGACGGAGCTCATGGCCGCCGGCTACAGGACCGTGCAGGACCTCGAGGGACTCTCGAGCGAGGAGCTCGAGAAGGTGCCCGGGATCGGTCGCAAGACGGCCGAGAAGATCTCGATCGCCGTGGCCGCCGTGCTCGAGGTGCTCGAGGAGGAGAAGCAGAGGCTCCTCGATGAGATGGACGAGCAGGAGGCTCAGGACGAGATCGGCGAGGAGGACATCTTCGGCGTAGCCGTCGAGCCTGAAGAAGAAGAGTACGACGAGGAGGAACCGGTCGACCGGCCCGAGAAGGACGAGGACGCGGGTGAGGAGCCGGAGACCTCCGACGAGACCCTGGAGGACGAGCCGACCGCGGCCGAGGACGAAGCGGCCCCGGAGGACGACGAGAAGCCCGGCGACGGAACCGACTCCGGTGACGACGAGGATGAGACCGGTGACGAGGACGACGAGGCCGGTGAAGACGACGAGGCCGGAGACGAGGAAGACGAGTCGGAGAAGTAAGCCGTACAGATTCTCTTCCGCCCCAGTGCCGGATCCTGATCGAACGAGGAGGTAGTCGTGGCGAAGAAGCGCGTTTACCAGGTCGCGAAGGAGTTTCGCATATCGAGCGAAGCTCTGATCGGCATGCTTCAGAAGCTTGGCTACGACATCTCGAGCCACATGAACGCCATCGATGAGGAGACCATCGAAGCGGCGCGCGCTGAGTTCGAGAAGGAGAAGGACGCCGTCAAGCGGGAGTATGCCAAGAAGATCAAGAAGGCGATCCGAAAGAAGAAGGGCAAGGGCGCGCTCAAGGTCAAGAAGACCCCGACGAAGGAGAAGCGGCGCGTCGCGGAGACCCTTCCTCCGAAGAAGGAAGCGGCGAAGCCCGAGCCGAAGGTGCCGGAGCCTCCGAAGAAGCCGAAGGTCGATCGCAAGAAGATCGTCGCCGAGGCTGCCCGCCAGGCTGCGCGCGACGTGCTCGCGAAGCAGCGGGAGGAGCGCGCCGCGAAGAAGGCGGCCGAGAAGAAGCGGCTGGCCGAGGAGAAGAGGCGCAGGGAAGAGGAGAAACGGGCCGCGCAGGAGCGGGCCGCCCGGGAGGCCGAGGAGGCGAAGCGCGAGCGGGAGAAGAAGGAGAAGGCCCCCGAGAAGGAGAAGAAGGGAGCCGCGCCCGCGAAGCGTGAGAAGAAGCCGAGGAAGGGCAGGGGCGACCGCCGCAGGAAGCGTCGACCGAGGGTCGATCAGAAGACCGTCGAAGAGACGGTCCGGAAGACCATGGCGGCCTCAGGCGAGCGGAGGACCAGACGTCGCAAGAAGCGCGACAGGGGCGACGGGACGGTCGCGGACGACGAACGCGCCATCCAGATCCCCGAGTTCGCGTCGGTCGGCGAGTTCGCCGAGCAGGTCGAGATGCCGGTCAACGACGTGATCAAGAAGTGCCTCGACCTCGGTCTGATGGTCACCATCAACCAGAGGCTCGACGCCGACACCATCCAGCTTCTCGCCGAGGAGGTGGACGCGGACGTCGAGCTGATGAGGGAGTACGGCGAGGACATCCTCGAGCAGGATCTCGAGGAGGCCACGTCCGAAGAGGATGTCGAGACCGCACCGCGCGCACCGGTCGTCGTGGTCATGGGACACGTCGACCACGGCAAGACGCTGCTCCTGGACTACATCCGCAGCACGAACGTCGTGGGAGGCGAGTCCGGCGGCATCACACAGCACATCGGTGCCTACGAGGTGGAGTACGAGGGGGAGCGGGTCACCTTCCTCGACACCCCGGGTCACGAGGCCTTCACGGCAATGCGGGCCCGGGGCGCTCAGGCGACCGATGTGGTGGTGCTCGTCGTCGCGGCCGACGACGGGGTGATGCCCCAGACCCTCGAGGCGATCGACCACGCAAAGGCGGCCGGGGTCCCGATCATCGTGGCTGTCAACAAGATCGACCTGCCGGGCGCGAACCCCGACAAGGTGCGATCCGAACTCGCTCAGCACGGACTGACTGTCGAGGAGTGGGGCGGCGAGACGGTCGCCGTCGAGACCTCCGCGAAGACCGGCCAGGGCGTCGACAAGCTCCTGGAGATGATCCTCTTCCAGTCGGGGCTTCTCGAGCTCAAGGCGGTCGACTCGGGTCCGGGGCGCGGCGTGGTCATCGAGGTCGAGAAGGAGCGGGGCCGCGGCATCGTCGCGACGGTGCTGGTAGAGTCCGGAACGCTGCGGGTCGGAGACCCGTTCGTGGTCGGGCTTGCCGACGGGAAGGTCCGCTCGATGCACGACGAGTTCAACAACGAGGTCGAGGAAGCGGGCCCCTCGAAGCCCGTCCAGATCTCCGGTCTCACAGGCGTGCCGCAGGCCGGTGACGTGCTGGCCGTCGTCTCCGACGAGAGGCTCGCCCGCGACATCAGCGGGAAGCGTCGCCAGCAGCAGTGGGAGCGCCAGACGCGCTTCCAGCACCGTGTCACGCTCGAGGACCTGCACGATCAGATCCTCGAGGGTCAGGTCAAGGAACTCCGCATCATCATCAAGGGAGACGTCGACGGATCGATCGGCGCACTGGCCGATTCGCTGGAGAGGCTGTCGACCGAGGAGGTCAAGGTCGAGGTCATCCGGAAGGCCGTCGGCGCCGTGACGGAGTCGGACGTGCTGCTGGCCGCGGCATCGAACGCCATCATCGTCGGATTCCATATCGGAGCGTCGGTGAGGGTGCGGGATCTCGCCAGGCGCGAGCAGGTGGAGATCCGCCTGTACAAGATCATCTACGAGGCGGTCGAGGACATCAGGGCCGCCATGGAGGGGCTGCTCGAACCCGAACGGCGCGAGGTCGTCATCGGGACGGCGGAGGTCCGCGAGACCTTCAAGGTCCCGAACAAGGGGACGATCGCGGGCTGCTACGTGCTCTCGGGGGTCATTCGGCGCGGCGCCAAGACGCGCGTCATCCGCGACGAGATGCTCCACCACGAGGGTACGGTCGAGTCCCTGAAACGCTTCAAGGACGACGTCCGAGAGGTTCAGCAGGGCTTCGAGTGCGGGGTCGGCATCGCCGGCCTCGACGACATCGAGACGGGAGACCGGATCGAGGTCTACGAGATCGAGGAGGTGGCGCGGAAGCTCGCCGACTCTAAGTAGCGGAGGCTCGGGGAGACGCACGTGGTCGTCGGTACGCTTCAGGTCGACATGATCGTTTCGGAGAGCCACTCGCTCAAGGCCCGGCGCAGGGTGGTCAGGAGTCTCAAGGACAGGATCCGGGGACGGTTCAACGTCTCGGTCGCCGACGTGGGCGACCAGGATCTCTGGCAGAGGATCTCGCTCGGAGTGGCGGTCGCAACCAGCGACCGCCGCTTCGCCGACGAGGTCCTCGATAAGGTGCTCGACCTGATAGAGCTCGACGGCAGAGTGAACATCGTGTCACAGTCACGACGCATCGAGTGATCGGCGCCGGTGGGGGAGGACGTCATGACATCGACGAGAATCCTCAGATTGTGCGAGCTGATCCAGCGTGAGCTCGGGCGCATCATCGACCAGGAGGTCAACGACCCACGCATCGGCATGGTGACGGTGACGGGGGTCGAGCTGTCGGAGGACCTCCGGCACGCCAAGGCCTTCGTCAGCGTGCTCGGCGACGACGACCAGAAGGAGCGCTCGCTGCGTCTTCTTCATCACGCCGGCCGGTTCATCAGGGGCCGGCTCGCCGAGAGCATCAACCTGCGCCTGGTACCGCGGATCCGCTTCATCCTGGACGAGTCCGCAGAGAACTACCTGCGTATCGCAGAGGTGCTTCGCCAGATCCACGACGAAGAGGAGCCCGGGGATGACGACGGAGGCAGCGGAGACCCTGAGGGGTGAGGGTCCGTTCATCGTCGGAGCTCACGAACGTCCTGACGGGGACTCTGTCGGCTCGATGCTGGCGCTTGTCAGATGGCTTCGCGAACGGGGACGGAAGGCCGACGCCGTGGTCCCCGGAGGCGTTCCCGATCCCTACGCGGCGCTCCCCGGCGCCGGTGACGTGCTCGACTTCTACCCGGAGGACCTCTCCGACACGACGCTGATCCTCGTCGACACACCGTCGCCCGATCGTGTGGCGGGGCTCGAGAACGGACACGAGCGCGCAGCCAGCGTCGTCGTCATCGACCATCATCCCGACAATCAGGGCTACGGGGACATCAACCTCATCGACACCGGGGCGTCGTCCGCCGCCCTTCTGCTGTACGAGACGCTGACGGAGGCCGGCGACGGCCTCGACGCGGAGACCGCCACGCTGCTCTACACGGGCGTTCTGACCGACACCGGCGGCTTCCGCTTCGGGAACACCGACGAGCGGACCCTCCGTGCGGCCGCGGCGCTGGTCGGCTGCGGGGCCCGCCCGGCGGAGGTGGCGACGCTCGTCTACGGTTCGCAGCCGATCGGCAGCCTCAGGCTTCTCGGTCTGGTCCTCTCGACGGTCGAAACAGCGCTCGACGGACGTCTCGCCTTTCTGACGCTGACCGACGAGATGCGCCGGAGGGCCGGCGCGACAGGTGAGGAGATCGAGGGGCTGGCGGCCTACGGCCGCGGGATCCAGGGCGTCGAGGTCTCCGTGCTCCTGAGAGAGGAGGACGGCCGCGTCCGGCTGAGCATGCGCTCCAGGGGGCGCGTCGACGTCAACGCGCTGGCGCGACGACTCGGGGGAGGCGGTCACAGGGCCGCTTCCGGCGCACTCGTCGAGGGCACCATCGCGGACGCGAGGGGCCGCGTGATCGAGGCGCTCGGAGGACTGCTCGATTGAGCGACAGACTGCTGATCATCGACAAACCGTCGGGGCCCACCTCGCACGACGTCGTGGCCAGGGTCCGAAGAGCCACGGGCGTGCGCCGCGTCGGCCACGCGGGGACGCTCGATCCCCGAGGCACGGGCGTACTGGTCGTCATGGTGGGACGGACGACGCGTCTGTCGGCCTACCTCATGGACCACGACAAATCCTACAGCGGCCGGATGGTCCTCGGTGTGACGACCGACACACAGGACGCCGAGGGCGAGGTGCTCGAGCGCAGGGACCCCTCGGGAGTCGACCGCGACCGTCTCGACTCGGTCCTTGATTCCTTCAGGGGCGACATCATGCAGACGCCGCCGATGGTGTCGGCTCTCAAGCGCGGCGGCGTGCCGCTCTACGAACTGGCCAGACAGGGGATCCGTGTCGAGCGCGAGGCCCGTCCCGTGACGGTCCGCGATCTTCGCATCGTGAGCTTCGACCTCCCGTACGTCGAGTTCGTGATCGAATGTTCGAAGGGCACGTATGTCCGCACGCTCGCGGCCGACGTCGGCGAGCAGCTGGGATGCGGAGCGCATCTCGACCGTCTGAGGCGCACACGGGTCGGTCCCTTCCGCGTGGAGGAGGCCGTCGCCCTTGCGGACATCATGGAGGCCGGCGACGCCTGGCTGGAGCTGGGGGTGCCGCCGCTCGGCGCCCTTCCAGATCTCGATGTCGTCACGCTGAGCGAGGAGCAGGCCGAGCGCGTGATGGATGGGGGCGGGGTCAGGCTGGACGATGCTCAGGCGTCGGGTGTCTCGACCGATCGAGCTCTTCTGACGGAGGACGGAGCGGCGCTGATGGCCGTGGCGAGGGTCACGAGGAACGGTGGGACCGTCCGGGTCGATCCCGAGAAGGTCTTCGTCCCGCCCATCTGAACGTCCGGGGGGAGTCAAGGCGACGTGCGGACCGTGCGCGACGTGAAGGCCCTGGCGGGCATCGACACGAAGGATCTCACGCTGACCGTGGGCAACTTCGACGGGGTCCACAGAGGACACCGTGAGGTGCTGTCCGAACTCAAGCGTAGCGCCGCATCGCGCGGGACGCCGGCCGTCGTGGTGACGTTCGCCCCTCATCCGCTGCAGATCGTAGGACGGCGGGCCCCTATGGGCCTGCTCTCTCCGGGGACGGAGCGCGAACGGCTGATCGAGGCCGAGGACGCCGACCTGCTGGTCGTCGTCGAGTTCACCGAGTGCGTGGCCTCTCTGTCGGCCGAGGCGTTCCTCAGGCTCATCTCGGTCGGGACCGGCTCGCACCTCGTGCTTGGATACGACTTCCATATGGGCGCGGGTCGGGCGTGCGACATCCACCGGATGGGGGCCATCGGACAGGGCATGGGATTCGGGCTCGACGTCGTGCCTCCGGTGAGTTTCGAGGGGCGCCCGGTCTCGAGCTCCCGCATCCGCGAACAGCTGGCGGCGGGGGAGCTTCGGTCCGCCAACGCCATGCTCGGTCGCGCGTACGAGCTCGCGGGCGACGTCGTCAGCGGCGCGGGGCACGGGACGGAGCTCGGCTATCCGACGCTCAACCTCGCCCTGCCCGACCTGAAGCTGCTGCCGGCGGACGGGGTCTACGTTGCGCGCGTCCACGGAACGGGACCGGCCGAGACGGCGGGACTCGTCTACGTGGGACGCAGGCCGACGATCGACGACGACGGAACGAGACGGGCCGAGGTTCATCTCCCGGGGGGACCGCCCGAACGAACGGAGCGGCTCTCGGCCGAGCTCCTGACTCTCCTCAGGCGGGACAGGACCTACGCCTCGAAGGACCAGCTCGCCGCGGCCATCGGTCGGGACGTGGCCGAAGCGCGCCGCCTCCTCGAGGAGGGGCCGGAGGACTGGCGGGCGATTTCCTTTTGACAGCATAGGGGTGCTGTGTTACGTTGTCTCTGTTCAGATACAGATGACGCCAAGGACCATGGAGGAAGACGCACGTGTCGCTCAGCAAGGAGAAGAAGCAGGAGATCGTGAAGCGCTTCGAGACGCACGCCGGTGACACCGGTTCCGCCGAGGTGCAGGTCGCGCTCCTGACTGAACGCATCGAGACCCTGTCGAAGCACTTCGAGAAGCACAAGAAGGACAACCACTCGCGACTCGGTCTCCTGAAGATGGTAGGCAAGAGGCGTCGCCTCCTGAACTACCTCAAGACCCACAAGACCGACAGCTACAGACAGATCATCAAGGAACTCGGGCTGCGCAGGTAGGCGAGGACTCGAGAGAGCCCCATTGTGCGCACTCCGACTGCTGGCCCTCCCGCGAGCGTTCGGGAGGGCCTTTGTTCAGGAAGCCCGAGGAGTGCAACTCACGTCAGTGGAGGAAGTAGATGCAGAGGGTACAAATGGAGTGGGCCGGACGGCCCCTCACGATAGAGACAGGCCGCGTGGCGAAGCAGGCATCGGGCTCCGCGCTCGTTCGATACGGAGACACGATGATCCTGGCCGCGGTCACGCACACGGACGAACCGGTCGACCGCGGCTGGCTGCCGCTCTTCGTCGACTACCGCGAGAAGTTCTACGCGGCGGGGAAGATCCCCGGCGGCTTCTTCAAGCGCGAAGGTCGTCCGCAGACCAAGGAGATCCTCTCGGCGCGGCAGATCGACCGGCCGATCAGGTCGCTCCTTCCGTCGCACATGCGGAACGAGGTCCAGGTCCAGGTCATCGTACTGTCGGCCGACGGTGAGAACGACTCCGATACGATCAGCATCATCGGCGCCAGCACGGCGCTCGCGCTCTCGCCGGTCCCGAACGACGGACCGGTCAGCGCCGTTCGCATCGGGCTCGTCGGCGACGAGCTCGTCGTCAACCCGACCTTCGAACAGCTCGAGGAGAGCGTTCTCAACCTCGTGATCGCCGGCACAGACGAGGCCATCGTGATGGTCGAGGGAGGCGCGAACGAGGTCAGCGAGGAGAGGATGCAGCAGGCGCTCGAACTCGGCCACGAGGAGATCAGGAAGTCGCTCAAGCTCCAGAACGAGCTGCTGAGCCACTTCACCGTTGAGCGCTTCGAAGTGCCCGAGCCCGCGATGCCCGAGGGTCTCAAGGACCGCGTCGAGTCGATGTGCGCGTCGCGGATCGAGGAGGCGCTCAGGATCCACGACAAGCA
Source organism: Candidatus Effluviviaceae Genus V sp. (assembly GCA_014728125.1). Taxonomy (NCBI): domain Bacteria; phylum Candidatus Effluviviacota; family Candidatus Effluviviaceae; species Candidatus Effluviviaceae Genus V sp. Next base: position 11,611 of record WJMD01000135.1, on the reverse strand, counting down.
GGAGCGCGGAGACGCAATCTCCGCCGTCAAGACGGAAGCTCAGGAGGCGCTGGCCGGGGAGTTCCCCGAGTCGGAGAAGCTCGTGTCCGGCATCATCAAGGACATCGAGAAGCGTCTGATGCGCGCGTCCGTCCTCGACCGCGGCGTCCGGACGGACGGCCGCTCGCTGGACGAGGTGCGGCCGGTCTCGGCCGAGGCGGGTATCCTCCCGCGCGTCCACGGCTCATCGCTCTTCACGCGCGGAGAGACGCAGGTGCTGGCCGCGCTCACGCTCGGCTCCTCGAGCGACGAGCAGAAGATCGACGCGCTCGAGGGCGAGTCCTGGAAGAGCTACATGCTGCACTACAACTTCCCGCCGTTCTCGGTGGGCGAGGTGCGGCCGATCCGCGGCCCGGGCAGGCGTGAGATCGGGCACGGCATGCTGGCCGAGCGCTCCATCGAGCCGGTCATCCCGACGGAGGACGTCTTCCCGTACACGGTCCGCATCGTCGCCGACGTGCTGGAGTCGAACGGTTCCTCGAGCATGGCGACCGTCTGTTCCGGCTCGCTGGCGCTCATGGACGCGGGTGTTCCCGTGAAGGCCGCCGTCGCCGGCGTCGCGATGGGGCTCATCAAGGAGGGCGACCGGTACGCCATTCTGACCGACATTCTCGGTGTCGAGGACCATCTCGGTGACATGGACTTCAAGGTCGCCGGTACGAAGAACGGCATCACGGGCTTCCAGCTGGACTCCAAGATCGGAGCCATCCCGACGAAGCTCCTCAGCGAGGCCCTTGAGAAGGCCAAGACGGCCCGGATGCACATCCTGGCCAAGATGGACGAGGCGCTGGCGACGCCGCGGCCCGAGCTCTCGCAGTTCGCGCCGAGGATCGTGATGCTTCGCGTGCCGCAGAGCAAGATCGGCGCGATCATCGGCCCCGGCGGCCGCGTGATCCGCGGACTCCAGGAGGAGACCAACACGTCGATCGACATCGACGACGAGGGCATCGTCAAGGTCTCCGGCACGGACCCCGCCGGCGTCGAGGAGGCGCGGCAGACGATCGAGCTCATGATCAAAGAGCCGGAGGTCGGAGAGGAGTACGAGGGCGTCGTCCGGAGCATCACCGACTTCGGCGCCTTCATCGAGATCCTCCCGGGCCGCGACGGTCTGTGTCACATCTCCGAGCTTGAGCACGGTCGCGTCGGCTCCGTTGAGGACGTCCTCAAGATGGGGGAGAACGTCAAGGTCAAGGTCATCGGTGTCGAGGACAACGGGAAGATCCGTCTGAGCCGCCGGGCGCTGCTGCCGAAGCCGAAGGGCGGAGGGTCAGACTCCGGTGGCGGATCAAGTTCCGGTGGCGGGTCGCGCGGGGGAGGTTCCCGCGGCGGACGCTCGTCGGACAGGAGGGGCGGACGAGGCGGCAGGTCGCGTGGTCGAGACAAGCGGTAGCTGCTGCGTCCTTTCGCGAGACGAGATGAAGAACGAACCGATCACGATCGAGGTGAAGCGGCAGCCGCATGCTGATGGGCTGCCGCTTCCCTCGTACATGACAAGCTCGGCAAGCGGCATGGACGTGCGCGCGGCCGTGGACGAACCCGTGACCATTGAGCCGGGGCGCGTCACACTGGTTCCGACGGGACTGGCCGTCGCTGTACCCGACGGCTTCGAGATCCAGGTCCGGCCCAGGAGCGGTCTGGCGCTCAGGCGCGGAGTGACCGTCCTCAACGCGCCGGGAACGGTCGACGCCGACTACCGCGGCGAGGTCGGCGTCATCCTGGCCAACCTGGGCGACGAGCCGTTCCGTGTAGAGCGGGGCGACCGGATCGCTCAGCTCGTCGTCGGTCGGGTCCATCGCGCGCACTGGAACGAGGTCGCCGAGCTTCCGCAGACCGATCGCGGAGACGGAGGATTTGGACACACCGGTGGAGGACGCACGGAGGACGAGTAGCGCGCCGTCCGGAAGCACAGCCCGCGGAGAGCAGCCGAACGGTGACGGTCCGTCCTCCCGGAAGGACGAGGCTCCCGGGAGCCGACGGGCCCGGCTCGTCGATTACATCTTCCTCCTCCGGCCGACGGCCCTCGTGCCGGCATGGGTCTTCGTCGCCCGCGGCGCCCGGCTCGCGCTGGCACCGCGTCCGTTCGACGGACTCGTCCCACAGCCCCTGCTGGCCCTCGCCCTGACGACCCTGACGGCCGTGCTCGCCGGCGGGTACATCCTCAACCAGATCACCGACATCGAGTCCGACCGCAGGAACCAGAAGCTGTTCCTTCTTCACAGAGGGATCATCCCGAAGGGCCGCGCAGCGACGCTCATGATCATCCTGTGGGCCGTCGCCGGCGTCCTGACGCTCTGGCTGCCCCCGGGCGTTCGGTGGGCCGTTCTCGCGGCGCTCGTTCTCAACGTCACCTACTCGACGCCGCCAATCAGAGCGAAGGCCCGCCCGTGGTTCGACATCGCGTGGAACGGACTGGGCTTCGGTGCCGTGTCGACGGTCGTCGGGTGGTTCGCCGTCGCGCCGGAGGTCGCGTGGGTCGAGCCGGGGGCCTTTCCTCTGCTCGAGACGGCGGGGTACGCAGCGGCCGTGGCCGGTCTCATCGCCTCGACGACGATCCCCGATGTCGAGGGCGACCGGGCCGAGGGCCTGAACACGATAGGCGTCGCCCTCGGCGCGCGGAGGACCGGGCTCGTCGCTCTCGGGTTGATGAGCGGCGCCGTCGCGTTCGCGGCCCTGTCGGCCGACGCCGCAGGACTCGTCGCGGCGCTCGCGGGGTTCGGGCTCCTCCTGCAGGCTCAGCTTCGACGCAGCCGCGCCGCCCGCGTGCTCGCCAGTCAGTGGACGGTCGCGGCCTACGTTCTCGTCGCCGCTTTCTTCGACCCTTACCTGCTCGTTCTTCTGGCGATCGTCGTCCTCTCATCGCGCGTTTACTACCGGAGACGGTTCGATGTCGCTTACCCCGGGAGGGGGACGCGCTGAGCGAGCAACAGGCGGAGGCGTGAGAAGTGGCTCCGGCCGTGGAAGCGGGCCTCCGAGGACCGGGCGCCGTCGCGCCAACTGCCCGCGCCTCGCGGGGTTTCGAGTTGACACGCTCCGCCGACCGTCTTTATCCTCACCCCGTCCGTGTGGTACCTCGGTGCAGACATCGGTGGAGCGTGCATGACGCGCGAGAGATTCCTGCAGTGGCTCTCGAGAGCCATGTTCCTGGTGGCCGCCCTGGCGGTCGTCTCGCTCGTGCTCGAATACGGGTTCTACCTCGGCACGAGCCAGGAGCGCCTGCTCCACGCGATCGACCTGGCCATCGTCGTCGCGTTCCTCGCCGACGCCGTCATCCGGTTCGTCCTTGCCCGGGAGAAGGTCTCCTTCATCGTCTCGCGGTGGCCGGGTCTGGCCATCGCGGTGCTGCTCGTCTCGCAGTTCCTCGTCGTCGCCCATTTCCAGGGACAGGGCCTCCTGCCGGCCTTTCTCGAGGCCAGGAGCGTCTTCTCCCTCGCGAAGGGCTACATCATCGTTCTCCAACTCTACCTCGTCGCGATGATCATCGTGCAGACCGTCCGGGCGAACCGGAAGGTCGCCTCGTACAGACTGCATCCGGCGAGGACCGTGTTCCTCTCCTTCCTCATCATCATCCTCGTCGGCACGATGCTGCTCCTGACGCCGCGGGCGACGGGGGAGAACCGGATCGAGCTGATCGACGCCGTCTTCTCTGCGACCTCGGCCGTGTGTGTGACGGGACTCATCGTCGTCGACACGGGCAGCTTCTTCACCCAGTTCGGTCAGGGAGTCATGCTGACGCTCATCCAGATCGGTGGCCTCGGGCTCATCACGCTGACGGCCTTCTTCGCCATCGTGCTGAGACGGGGCCTCGGCGTCCGCGAGAGCCTCGTGCTGCGCGGCATGCTGTCCTTCGAGAGCGTCGGACGGATCGGCAAGACGCTGCGTGTGATGATCGGTGTGACCTTCCTGGTGGAGGGCACCGGGGCGCTCCTGCTCTTCGTGGCCACGAGGGAAGACTTCGCGACTATCGCCGACGCCATCCATCACTCCGTCTTTCACGCTGTGTCGGCCTTCTGCAACGCCGGCTTCTCGCTCTACTCGACCAGCTTCGAACGCTACGCGGGACATCTCGGCATCAACGCGGTCATGACGACGCTCATCATCGTCGGTGGCATCGGGTTCCCGGTGATCATGAACCTCCTGGGACGGCGCGTTCTCTACAGCGGAACGGCAAGGATCGGTCCGAGATACTCGATCCACTCGAAGCTGGTTCTCCTGACGACGGCCGCGCTGCTCGTGGCGGGCACCGCCTGCTTCTACCTGCTCGAGCGAAACGGCGTGCTGGCCGACATGACGACCGGTCGGCGTATCATGGCGTCGTTCTTCGGGTCTGTGACAGCGAGGACCGCGGGCTTCAACACGACGCCGACGGCCTCGCTCGCGCTCCCGACCCTCTTCATGCTGGCGGTCCTCATGTTCATCGGCGGGTCGCCCGGCGGCACGGCGGGCGGCGTCAAGACCTCGACCATGGGGCTCGTCATCGCGTCGATCGGCTCGATCTTCACCGGCCGGTCGCGCGTCGAGCTGTTCAGGCGCCACGTGCCCGATCCCGTGGTCAGGGAGGCGCTCGTCGTCGTGGCGATGGGAATCCTGGTCGTCAGCGGCGGCACGTTCTTCCTGCTGGTGATCGAGGATTTGACTTTGTCGCAGGTGCTCTTTGAGGTAGTCTCTGCGTTCGGTACAGTGGGACTCTCCACGGGGATCACACCGACGCTGTCGCCGGCCGCCAAGATCGTTCTCATGCTGATCATGCTGACAGGGCGCATCGGTCCGCTGACGCTCGCGCTGGCGATCGGGCAGCGGCGCCGGGGCGCCGCGTACGACTACCCCAGAGAGCGGGTGGTCATCGGCTGACGTCGCATCCGGCGCCACAGGGTGCCCGGCGGCGTGCCGGAGGTTTGCTTGCTATGAAGCGTTACGCAGTGATCGGTCTCGGTCTTCTCGGTAAGACGGTCGCCCGCGAGCTGTCGGACCGCGGCGCGGAGGTGGTCGCCGTCGATGTGCACCAGGAGCTCGTCGAGTCGATCGCCGACGAGGTCGCCCTGGCGGTGCGCCTCGACTCGACCAACCGCGAGGCGCTCCTGACTCAGGGTATTGATCGTGTCGACGCGGCCCTCGTGGCGATCGGACAGAACTTCCAGGCGGCCGTCCTGACGACGGCGCTCCTCAAGGAGTTCGGAATTCCACGCGTCATCTCCCGCGCCGTCACCGAGGAGGAGGCACGCGTCCTCAAGCTCGTGAACGCCGACGAGGTCGTCCTCGTCGAGGAGTGGGTCGCCAAGCGTCTCGCTCAGCAGATGATGAGCCCGAGCCTCGTCGACATGGTCGAGCTGTCGCCGGGGATGAGCCTGGGACGCGTCGCGGCATCGAAGGAGATGTGGGGAAAGACACTGGCGTCGCTGAAGTTCCGTCAGAAGTACGGTCTCAACGTCGTTGCCGTCATCAAGCCCGAGGGACGCGAGGGCGAGACGGCGACCACGAAGCTCCCGGACCCCGAGGAGGTCATCGGGGAGGGGGACGTGCTGCTCGTCGACGGTCCGGACGAGGCCATCGAGGCTCTCGCATCGGAGGCGGAGGAACAGTAGGAGAGAGGCCCGTTCGGAGGGAGCATGCACCAGCGTCACACCATCGAGAGCATCGCCGAGCATGTCGGTCAGGAGATCACGCTCGAGGGCTGGCTCGCCGCCAGACGATCGAGCGGGAAGATCCAGTTCCTCCAGGTGCGTGACGGCACGGGTTTCATCCAGTGCGTCGTCAGCGTGTCGGACGTCGGCGAGGACGTCTTCGAGCGGGTCTCCGGTCTGACGCAGGAGTCGTCGGTCCGCGTCACCGGCGTCGTCCGCGCCGACGAGCGCGCCCCGACGGGCTTCGAGCTCTCCGCGACCGGCGTGGAGGTCGTCTCGCTCGCCGACGAGTATCCCATCACGCCGAAGGAGCACGGTACCTCCTTCCTGATGGACCATCGGCACCTCTGGATTCGTTCCAGCAGACAGTTCGCCGCCCTGAGGGTTCGGGCGACGGTCATGCGCGAGGCACGCCGCTACTTCGACGAGCGCGGGTACCTGCTGCTCGACACGCCGATCCTGACGCCGTCGGCCTGCGAGGGGACGACGACGCTCTTCGAGACGGAGTACTTCGGGGAGAAGGCCTACCTGACACAGAGCGGACAGCTCTACAACGAGGCGACCGCCATGGCCTTCGGGCGGGTCTACTGCTGCGGCCCTTCGCTCCGCGCGGAGAAGGCCAAAACCCGGCGTCATCTCATCGAGTTCTGGCAGATCGAGCCTGAGATGGCTTACGCGGACCTCGACGACGTCATGGAGGTAGCGGAGGAGCTCGTCACCTGGGTCGTCGCCGCGGTCCTCAGGGAGCGCAGGTACGAACTGTCCATCCTCGATCGGGACGCAGCGCCCCTCGAGAGGATCGAGCCGCCGTTTCCCCGACTGACATACGACCAGGCGGTCGAGCGTCTCAGGGAGAAAGCGAGCGACTTCAACTGGGGCGACGACTTCGGTGCGGAGGAGGAAACTCTGCTCTCGGAGCTCTTCGACAGGCCGGTGCTCGTGCACCGGTACCCCAGGTCGGTCAAGCCGTTCTACATGGAGAACGATCCGGACGACGACCGGCTCTCGCTCTCGGTCGACATGCTGGCGCCGGAGGGTTACGGCGAGATCGTCGGTGGAGGGCAGCGTCTGACCGATCCGGTCGAGCTCAAGCGACGGATGGACGAGGAGGGCATGTCCGAAGAGGACTATGGGTGGTACCTCGACCTGAGGAAGTACGGCTCGGTGCCCCACGGGGGCTTCGGAATGGGCATTGAGCGGGTCGTCACGTGGATCTGCGGACTCCCGCACCTCAGGGAGACGATCCCGTTCCCCAGGATGCTCTCGCGCCTGAGACCCTGAACAGCGTGACCGGTGCGGTTTGATGCCGGTCGGCCTGAACAGCGCGACCGGTGCGGTCCGATGCCGGTCGGCCCGAACAGCAGAGCGCTCCGGACCCGTCGGGCCCGGAGCGCTTTTCTGCTTCCTCGCCGCGGGACGCGGGCCGGTCGCGCGCCGTCGTCGCCTCAGCAGTCGAACGAGAGGTCGAACTCGCCCGGATGCGGCGCGGAACGGATGGCATCGACCTCCTCCCACTTGAGCCCGGTCCACACCGGAACGAACGTCTCCGGGAAGATGCCCGAGGAAGCAAGGAACCCGCCGTCGTCCGCGAGGGCCTCGAGCGCCTCGTGAAGCGTCAGCGGCAGCGCCGGGATGCCTCGCCGCTCCTTGTCGGAGAGTCTGTGGATGTTCTTCTCGAGCGGGCCGAATCCACGCTCCCTCGGGTCGATACCGCGCTCCATGCCGTCGAGTCCGGCGGCGATGAGCGCGGCCGCGGCGAGGTACGGATTGCAGGTGGCGTCCGACGGGCGGTACTCGACCGTCTTGGCCGACGGCTCCGTCGTGTACTTGGGAATGCGTATCGCGGCACTCCGGTTAGCGGCCGAGAAGACGCGGTTCGTCGGCGCCTCGAACCCGGGCCTCAGCCTCCTGTAGGAGTTCGTGCTGGGGTTCGTGACGGCGGTCAGTGCGGCCCCGTGCTCGAGAATCCCGCCGATGAAGTGCAGGGCCGCCTCCGAGAGGCCCGCATAGCCTCTCTCGTCGTGGAAGACCGGGCGTCCGGCCTTCTCGAGACGCATATGGAAGTGGAGCCCGCTCCCGCTCTCGCCGAGGAGCGGCTTCGGCATGAACGTGGCCGAGAGGCCCCATTCGATGGCGGTCATCTTGGCAATGTACTTCCCGATCATGCAGTCGTCGGCGGCCTCGACGAGCGGCCTGCTCAGGAGCTCGATCTCGACCTGCCCCGGCGCCCCGTTTTCATGGTGGTGGTACTTGACCGGGATGCCGGCGGCCGCCATGCGCGCGACAATCTCGTTGCGCACCTGGAAGGTGCGGTCGCACGGGGGCATGGCGTGGTAGCCGCGTCCGGGGAGGATCCGATGGCCGGTGGTCGGCTCGTCCGCATCGGTCCAGCCCGCCTCGTCCGAGCCGAGCGAGTAGAAGGCGCTGCCGCAGGAACTCCCGTAGTCGACCGTCGTGAAGAGGTAGAACTCGAGCTCGGGCCCCAGAAGCGCCGTGTCGGCGTGCCCGGAGGCGGCGAGGATCTCCTCGGCCTTCTTCGCCAGGACCCGTGGGTCGAGGGGGAAGAGCTCGCGGGTGTCGGCCTCGGCAGCCGAGGCGAGATACGACACGACGAGGTAGGGGCCGGATTCCTCGACGATCGCGGTCGCGGGATCGGCGAGCAGGACCATGTCGCCCTTCTCGACGGTCAGATAGCCGGGGACGCTCGATCCGTCGAAGCCGACGCCGTCCTCGAAGAGCTTCGCGCCGACGCGCGCGGCCGGCAGGGTGACGTGATGCCACCGGCCCGGGAGGTCGGCGAACCGGAGGTCCACGTAGTCGACTCCCGCCTCGGAACAGATGGTCCCGGCCTCGTCGTACGACGCGGCCTCCCTCAGTCGGAGCGACAGCTCCCTGAGATACTGCATGGGGCTCTCCTTTGCCGGGCCGAAGTGCGAAGAAAACGGGCGCGGCTTGTAACGTGGCCTCGCCCGGTCGACGAACCCGCACGCACGCGGGCCGCCCAGCTGATTCTACGGCACGCGGGCCCGACGGTCAACCGCGCTGCGGGGCGGGTACGGCGCCTCCCCGCGGTCCGGCAGCGATGAACGCCGGGGGGAGAAGCGCCTTGACACCCGGAATCCGGCGCAGTTAGATTAGGGAGCGCGGAAAACGGCGATGCACAGTGACTTGTGAGGAGGAACCATGCGAACGAATTCAGCGGCGCTCCTGGTCTTGACATTGCTTCTGACGGTCGGTCTGGCGTCCATGGCCGGCTGCGGCGGCGGTGAAACGGCGGAGTCGAACACGGAAGGCGCCGCGGCGGAGACGCACGACGCGTCCAGCGAGACCGCGGAGCAGGCCGAGGAGGCGATGAGCGAGGAGAAGCCGATGGCTGAGCACGACGGCCCCACAGCGACCCTGACGTACATCGAGGGCGGCGAGCGAAAGACCCGCGAGGTTGCGTACCTCCCGGAGGGCCGGAAGGTCGCCACGATCGAGACCAACAAGGGGACCATCAAGATCGAGCTGTGGGAGGACGAGGCTCCCAACACGGTCACCAACTTCGTCCACCTGGCGAACTCGGGCCGCTACGACGGCGTCGAGTTCCACAGGGTGATCGACGGCTTCATGGCGCAGACGGGCGACGTCGAGCACAGCGGCGGTTACGGCGGTCCCGGCTACATGATCCCCGCCGAGTTCAACGAGGAGCTCACCCACGAACGCGGCGTGGTGTCGATGGCACGTTCGCAGGATCCCGACTCCGCCGGCAGCCAGTTCTTCATCATGCTGGCTGAGGCCGGTCACCTGGACGGCAAGTACGCGGCCTTCGGCAAGGTCATCGAGGGAATGGACGTGGTCGACTCCATCAAGAAGGGCGACCGCGCCCAGAACGGAAAGGTCGAGAACCCCGACGTCATGGAGAAGGTCCGCGTCGAGACGGTGGAATAGCACGACAGCGAGGAGCTCAGATGAACCGCACGATCGTCACATGCGTCGCTCTCTGTTGTCTGCTTGCGGCCGTTTCCGCCGCCGGCGCCCAGGAGATGGTGCCTGACAAGGCCGCGGCCCTTGCAGACCGCATCGCCGAGCTCGAGGAGGCCATCGAAGCATCCCCTGAGGACATCGAACTCAGGATTGAGCTCGGGAACCTCTACTACGAGTCGAACATGCTGGACCAGGCCCAGACGGTCTACGTTGAGGCCTCCCGCATCGACTCGTCCCACACGGGCGTCCTGGTGAACCTGGCCTCGCTCTACTCCGACATGGGGCGGGCGAAGGAAGCGCTGCCCCTCCTTGAGCGCGCGCTCAGGCACGAGCCGAGGGATCCGATCATCTACACCAATCTCGGCAGTGTGTACTACGACCAGCAGCGCTATCAGGAGGCCGTCGACATGTACCAGATGGCCATCTCGATCGACCCGGAGTGCATCGAGGCGCACTTCAATCTGGGGGTGGCCTTCGCCGACGCCCGCATTTTCGAGGAGGCCATCAGGGAGTGGCAGAGGGTCATCGAGATCGAACCGACGTCGCAGGCGGCCAAGATATCGAGAGACAATATCCAGATGATCCGTCAGTTCCGGGGGGAATAGGAGCGTGGAGCAGCGCTCCGGCTCGCCCCGCGGGCTGCATCGTGAGGATCGCTTCGCGCGTACGAGAAGAGAGGCTTACGAGATGGAGAGATCAACGACAGTCCTTCGCGCCGCGCTGCTGGTCACAGCGGCCCTGTTCGTCCTGAACGGCTGCACGGGCACAATGCCGGTCGAGGACGAGAACCAGGTTACGAGCATCCTGGGCTCGGACGGCCAGCCCATCGAGCAGACCGAGCAGCTGAGCCCGGCCGAGCAGGCCGTCAGCAACGCATCCGAGTTCCTTCGCGTCCGCGAGATCGGGAAGGCCATCGAGAACTACCAGCGGGCAATCGAGCTGGACCCGACCTACGTCGAGGCCTATCAGGGGCTCGGCCGCATCTATCTCGTAGAGACCCAGGAGTTCGATAAGTCGCTCGAGATGTACGAGGAGGCGAGGGACCTCGCCCCGGATGACGCGGGGTCGCACACGGGACTCGCGTACGCCTACTTCGTCACGGGGCGCTATCAGGAGTCGGTCGAGGAGTACATCAAGGCCGTCGAGCTCGACCCGACCGACGCGAACGCCTATCTGAATCTCGGGTACGCCTACGAGAAGATGGAACTCGATCTGGCCGCCATCGGCGCCTACCGCAGGGCGCAGGAGCTCTCGCCCGACGATCCGCGCCCGCCGAGGCAGCTGGCACAGATCTACTACCGGGCCAAGATGTATGACAGTGCGATCACGTCCTACGAGCGCGTGCGGTCGATGGGGCAGGCGAGCGACCGCTCGCTGGCGACGCTCGGCTTCCTCTACATGAAGGTCGACGAACTGGAGAAGGCTGAGACCGCTTTCCGAACGGTCCTTCAGACGAACCCCACCGACTTCGGAACGAGGGCGAATCTGGCGAGCGTCTACCGCAGGCAGGGAGACTACACGAAGGCGGTCGAGCAGTTCGAGGCTCTCGTGGCGCAGCAGCCGAGCGAACCGCGGTTCCTGGCGGCGCTCGCCGACGCGTACAACGAGGCCGGCAGGTACGACTCGGCCATCGCGACAGCGCAGCGTCTCCTCTCCGTGTCGCCCGGCAACGGCAGCGCATACGTGACCTGGGCAAAGGCGCTCGAGTACCGCGGGGCGTCGCTGCAGGCGCAGGCCAAGTCGAGCGGTAACGGCGACCTCTATGATCAGGCCATCGCCCACTACGAGGAGGCGAAGGAGAAACTCCGGCTGGCCAGGAGCGACTCGGCCTGGCGCAGCCATGCGGACAAGGAGATCGCCCGACAGGACAAGCTGATCGAGATCGCGCAGCAGGAGAAGCTGCGCGGCATCTGGGACCAGGGCTAGACGACGCGACCCGGGCCTCGCTGGGGCTCAGGTCCAGACCGTCATGAGACGAGCTCCCGACC
>WJMD01000134.1 GCA_014728125.1 Candidatus Effluviviaceae Genus V sp. | reverse complement strand
GCGACCTCGTAGAGTTTTCCCTCGTCGATCGTGATCCTGATGACGACCCGCTGACCCTCTTCCTCGAACTCGAGGTCGTAGCCGGTCGCCCTCGCGTTGATGTAACCCTCCGCACGATAGCGCTCCGCGATGCGCAGAAGGTCTTCCTCCAGCACATCCTCATCGAGGAACGCGTCGGTGCGCCACCAGCGGTCCTCCTTCGTCTCCATCGCCTTCTCGAGATCTGCCCCCTCGAGGGCCTCGTTGCCGACGAACTCGATGCGGCGGACGACGACACGCGTGCCCTCGTCGACGACCACGCGGAGTCTGACGGCGTCGGCCGCCGTCCGGTCCGATTCGATCTCGACCGTTCCCGACACGAACCCCTTCTCCCGAAGGAGCTCGACGATCGCAACGCGGGAATCCTCGACGCGCCCCCGGTCGTACGGATCGCCCTCGGTGATCGCCATCTTCTCGAGGACCTCGTCCTCGGACAGGTCGTCGACGCCCTCGACCTCGATCCCGGCGACCCGCGGCCGCTCCTCGACCGTGACGATCAGCCTGAGACCGTCAGCCGCCTGCTCGGCGTAGACGTCGACGTCGGAGAACTGCCCTGTCTCGTAGAGTCTCCGGATGCCCTCGCGGAGACTTTCGGGCCGCAGTTCCTCGCCCGCACGAACGCCGAACGTCAGGAGAACGCGGTCTCTGCTGACGCGCGAGTTCCCCTCGACATCGACGACCGACACCGTCTGAGCGAACGAGAGGACGGTGGTCGCGAGCAGGAGCCCCAGAACGAGAGCGGGCACGATGTAGCAGCGTGTTCGCATACAGTTACCCCCGTGTGACCGGCTGGTCATCCGCGAATGCTAGCACAGCGTTCCGAACGTGTAAACCCTGAGTTGGAACGCGCAAATCAAGATGTGATAAGGGCTTCCGGCCTTCGGCGGGTCAGAACTCGTAGCGGTTCTCGATGGAGAGCCGACGGTCCCAGTCCTGGATGACCGGGTCGTACACGACCCGCATGGAGAGAGACGTATTGCGGGACACCTCGTATTCAATGCCGAGCTCGTGACGGAGCCCGAGGCTCTGCTCGGCGACGTCGTCCTGATAGGCTCTCGTGGTGCCGACGTACGACATGAGCCAGTCGCGCGATAGGTACTTGCCGAGCGTTATTCTCGACCTTACGAGGAACGGCAGGTACTGCGCACTCCCCTCCTGTGCACGCCACAGATCGAGCTGGGACAGGAAGTGCTCGACGAAATCGACGTCGATGCGCACGAGATCGAGATTCAGGTTCCTGCGGATCCGGGTCTCGACCGGCGCGAGGATCGGCCGAACAACCCTCATCGAGAGCTGCCCCCCGACCACATCGAGCGCCTGTCGCCGCTCCAGCGCGGCCTGTTCCTCGCCCTCGAGCAGGGCGAACCCCATGCCGTACTGGAGGCGCGAGAGGATCTCCTCCTCCGAATCGTCCTCCGGCGCGTCGGACGCGAGCGTGATGGCGCTCTCATCGAGCGTCGCCCCCGTACCGGCGAAGGTGAGGGCCGGCTCGTACGAGTCCATCGTCAGCGTGACGGTCGTCCCGTCCTCCACTCGCGTCTCCGCCTCCACGAAGAAGCGTGGCGGCTCGCAGAAGAACGGGAAGTCGACGAAGGCCGTCCGGAGGTCGAAGTCCCTGTTGAGATAGGTCACTGTTCCTCGGGTCGACTCGAGACGCCCGCGAACGCAGAGGGTCCCTCCGTCCGGGCTGCCCCTGAACTCGAGAGAGCCGCCCTCCTCGACCTTCACATCGGCGTCCGCCCTCCTGTACCAGACATTGCGCCCGGCCCGCATCGTGATGGCCCATTCGGCGTCCATGATCGGGTTCGTCCCGCCGTCTTCATCCCCGTCGTCATCTTCGAAAGGGTAGATGAACGATAGGTCGGAGAACTCCACCTGCCCGAGAAGCGTCGCCCGGCTCCCGGGGCCCGTGAAGTAGAAGTGGTCTCCGCCCGCCGGCCCGGCGACATCCAGTCTGCCGTACTCCCCCTCGGTCATGAGCCCCGGGATGTTGACGCGGACACCCCCGTCCGTGCCCAGCGCGAGGACACCGGCATCGACGCCGCCGATGTCGAGCGGCGGGAGTATGCGGCCGTCCACGACCCGCCGACGGACGCTCTCGAGTGTCCCAGTGCGGCCGTCGATCGTACCGGAGACGGACCCGTCGACGACGGCCCCGTCGACGATCTCAAGCTCGAGCGACACGTCGCGCAGCTCCTCGATGATCTCGGACGGCCGCACGAGCGTGGCCGTCGCGTCGACCTCGGCGTTCGCCACCACCATCTCATCGGGTTCTCCCACGAGACTGGCGTGGAGCGAGCCGCGTCCTCCGTGGCTCGTCCCGAGTCCCGACGCCTCGACCAGGAGGGCGATGGGGTCACCATCGACGGTGATGTCGAGCGTCGCTTCCCCGTCGCCCTCCCCCTCTCCGAGAAGCTCGAGCGGCATGTTTCCCTCGGCGGAGAGCCTGTAGGCGTTCCGCCGCTCGAGAGCGAGCGGGTCGAGTGTCAACGTCCCGCGGGCCCCCGTCACGCGCGCGACCAGATCGTCGAACGGGATCCCGAGGAACGTGCCGCCCTCGGACTCGAGGCGCGCGTCCACCGTCGGGTCGGACGTCGTTCCCCCGATGCCGACCGTCGCATCGAATCGCGTCCGTTCTGTGCCCCGCAGAAGCTGTCCAGGCACGCCCTCCCCGGCGATGGAGAACGACAGCGGGCCGTCGGCTACGGCCGACCCCGCACCCCGCAGGAACACGTTCCCGCCTTCGCGGACGGTGAGTCCCTCGATGCGCAGCGAGTCACCCTCGATCGCGACCTCGCCGCTCGCAGAGAGGTCGCCTACCGCGCCTACAACGGCGTCCGCAATCTCAAGCTGCCCCGTGACGACCGGCCTCTCGAGAGTTCCGGACGCGGACGCCGAGACGAACACGAAGCCTGCGAGCCCGGGGGGCGGGACCCCGCCCGTGGCGACGGCGAAGACGTCCTCGAGACGCGCCTCGGAAACGACGAGACCGGCCGAGAGCGTCCGGCCGGGACCCGGCCCCACCTCGGCCTCGACACGACCGAGGCGGTCGACCGTCGCCCAGCCCCCGAGACCACCGTCACCGTTGATCTCGAGACGTCCGCGGAGCTCGGTCTCGAAACCTCTGATCTCGAACGGTACTGCAGCGAAGGCGGCTGCCAGACGCCGCTCCGCACCCGCCAGGTCGGCCTCCCCGTCGAGGTCGATGTCCGCGGCGAACCATGGGCTCAGGGCTCTGAGTGTCCCCGAGAGGACCAGGCTGTCGGCCGGCCCGCGGAGGCCGGCCTCGCCGTCGAGCACCGTTCCCGAAAGTGCAGGCGGAAGCGGGGCCAGAGAGTCGACCGCGAAGTTCTCGAGAGCAGCGGAGAGCGCGACGTTGGGTTCCGCGCCTACGAACTCGACCTCCGCGGTCACGCGCCAGTCACCCGAGCGTGACTCCAGCGTGGCCGCCAGGAGTTCGTCGGCCAGGACGACCCCTCCGGCGCCCGCACCGGGACGGAGCTCTCCGACTCGCAGATCGCCCCACGCGACGAGCGCCTCACCTTCCAGACGTCCCCCCTCGTAGCGGGCGAAGAGGTCCCTGACATCGACCGAGCCGTCGGCCTCGACATCGCCCACAAGCTCCGCGAGCTCACGGGCGTCGACGCCGAACGCGCCGCCGGTGAGACTCACTTCACCGGCGTCGAGGTCGGCCGTTCCACTGAGCATGAGGTTTCCGCCGAGTGCCGCCGACGTCAGTTCCCGGACCGTCAGGACGCCGTCGCGGAACGCCAGCTCGGCGCGCAGCTCCGAGAACGCCACGCCGCGCGCCCTTCCGCGGGCCCGCCGGACGACCGCTGCCGCCCCCGCGTCGTCGAACGGCCCGTCGAGCACGACGGTGGCGTCGGCGACGCCGCGGACTTCGAGGCTCTCGGCCCCGGCCAGCGTCAGCAGCCGATCGATGGCGACGCCGTCCAGTTCGACCTTGAAGCCTGCGAAGCGGCCCCGGGCGACGTCCGCCTTTCCCCGGAGGGCGACCGCCGTCCCGTCGAGATCGCCGTCGAACCTCCCGACCGTCAGCGTGTCGCTGCGGTAGGACGCCTCCGCGGAGACGCCGGTCAGGCGCGCCTCGGGTCGTTCGAACTCGAGAAGGCCCTCCTCGAGCGTTCCCGAGACCGCCAGATCGAAGCCGGAGGTGTCGACGGCGGCAGAGGCCCGGACCGTCGCGACGCCGTCCGTGACGTCGAGCACCATCCCCCGCGGCAACGGGAGTCCGGGACGCAGGGCGGCTTCGTCGACGCTGAGCGTCACCGTGAGCCCCGCCGCGCCGGACACGATGTCGCCCGTCAGGTTCCCCTTGCCCCCGAGCAGACTGCCGCTGAAGCTCCCCGTGACATCGCCCGAGGCATCCCTGGACGCAAGCGCATCGAACGAGCTCAGAAGCAGCGTCCCGCCTGACCGCGACGACAGCCTGAGCTCGCCGTCCGACACCGCGACGTAGTCCGGAATGAGCTCGTCGAGTTCCCTTGGGGACGGAGCGGGAGCGGTCGAATCGGCGTCACCGGCGTCGATGACAAGCTCGGCGCGTGGAGAGTCGATGAGGATGGAGCTGACGGCGCGGCGAACGTCGAAGCCGCTCGTCAGGAGCTTCTGGATGCTGACGTCGACCGACGCGCGCGGTACGCGCAGCGACCCGCGCTCGCCCAGGTCGACGACGATGTCCGACATGGTGAGAGAGGCCAGTCCGAGCGAGAGGTCCCCGACCGACAGCTCGGCGCCCGATTCCGGGAGGATGCGCGCGAGCACGGCCTCGCGGAAGCCGGGCCGCTCGGAGGCGACCCTGACCGATACGACTGCCATTGGAGGAAGCAGTATCAGCACGAGGATGACGAAGATCACCCAGCGGCGGTGACGCATGCGTGCCGCGCTCCTCGGTCGGCGGGAACCCTCCGCCCGGCGCCCCTCGCGCCGGAGGCGGAGGTGCGGGACGGCGGCCCTAGCGGGCCGCCGTCTCCATCTTCTTGCGGGACGTCTTGAACGCCAGTTCCTCGCCCCGGCGTTCGACGAGGATCAGACCGCCCTCGTCGTGCTTGCCCTTGAGGACCTCCTCGGACAGAGGGTCCTCCAGGTAGCGCTGGATGGCGCGCCTCAGCGGCCGCGCTCCGTACGCCGGGTCGAAGCCCTTCTCGATCAGAAGCTCCTTGGCGCTCGCGCTGATCCTGAGCCTGATGCCGGCCTCCTTCAGGCGGTTCTCGACATCCCGGAGGAGGATCTCGACGATGCTGCCCATCTCCTCGACGCCCAGGGCGTGGAAGACGACGGTGCCGTCGACGCGGTTCAGGAACTCGGGATTGAAGACGCGCTTCAGGGCCTCGGTCGCCTGCCCCTTCATCCTCTCGTAGATGTCGATCTCCTCGCCCAGCTTGAAGCCGATGCCGGGACCCTGCGCGATGTCGCGAGCTCCGACGTTCGAGGTCATGATGATGACGGTATTGCGGAAGTCGACCGTGCGGCCGAAGCTGTCGGTCAGCTGACCGTCCTCCAGCACCTGAAGGAGGATGTTGAAGACGTCGGGATGAGCCTTTTCGATCTCGTCGAGCAGCACGACGCAGTAGGGCCGCCGCCGGACCTTCTCTGTCAGCTGGCCGCCCTCCTCATACCCGACGTAGCCGGGGGGCGCCCCGACGAGTCGGGACACCGCGAAACGCTCCATGTACTCTGACATGTCGAGCCGGATGAGAGCCGTCTCGTCCTCGAAGAGGAACGACGCGAGTGTCCTGGCGAGCTCCGTCTTCCCCACGCCGGTCGGACCGAGGAAGATGAACGACCCGATCGGTCTGCGCGGGTCACGGAGTCCGGCGCGGTTCCGGCGGACGGCCTTCGACACGATGTTGAGGGCCTCGTCCTGTCCGACCACGCGCTTCCTGAGCTCGTCCTCCATGTGCAGGAGCTTCTCGCTCTCCTCCTGAGCGAGCCGTCTGACCGGAATGCCGGTCATGCTGGAGACGACCTCGGCGACGTCCTCGGTGTCGACCTGCGCCTTCCTCGTGTGCTTCGACTGGACAAGATCCTTCCGCGCCGTCTCGAGCTTCTCCTGGACCTCGCGTTCCTCGTCACGAAGCTCCGCCGCGCGTTCGAACTCCTGGTCATCGCTCGCCGTCCTCTTCTCACAGGAGATGCGGTCGAGTTCCCTCTCGAGCTCGCGGACCTCGTTCGGAATGGCACTCATCTCGAGGCGGGCGCGCGCGCCGGCCTCGTCGATCACATCGATCGCCTTGTCCGGGAGAAAGCGGTCCGAGATGTAACGGTCGGCGAGCTTCGCCGCGGAGACGATCGCCCCGTCCGTGATCTCGGCGGAGTGATGCTCCTCGTATCGACAGCGAAGCCCCTTGAGGATCCCGATCGTCTCATCGACGCTCGGCGGATCGACGATGATCGGCTGGAACCTGCGCTCCAGCGCTCCGTCCTTCTCGATGTGCTTCCTGTACTCGTCGAGCGTCGTCGCGCCGATCGCCTGCAGCTCGCCCCTGGCGAGAGCCGGCTTCAGCATGCTGGCCGCGTCGATCGCACCCTCGGCGCCGCCCGCGCCGACGATCGTGTGCAGTTCGTCGATGAAGATGATGACGTTGTCGCTGTCCCCTATCTCGCTGATCAGTGTCTTGAGACGCTCCTCGAACTGTCCGCGGTACTTCGTGCCCGCGACCGTCGAGGACAGGTCGAGCATCACGAGCCGTTTGTCCTTGAGCGTCGTGGGAACGTCGCTCGCGACGATCTTCTGCGCCAGCCCCTCGACGATAGCGGTCTTCCCGACGCCCGGCTCGCCGATGAGCACCGGGTTGTTCTTCTTGCGGCGCGAGAGCACCTGGATGACGCGCTCGATCTCCCGCTGGCGGCCGATGACCGGGTCGAGTTCGCCGCGCCGAGCCAGCTCCGTCAGATCCCGCCCGAACTGGTCGAGCGTCGGCGTCTCCGCGGCCCGCTCCGCCGCCTGCTCCGTCGTCTCGCCGCCGGTGCCGCCGCCCAGGACGCGCATGACCATTTCGCGGGCCGTTCGGAGATCGACATCCAGATCGCGCAGGACCTTGGCCGCGACCCCCTCACCCTCGCGGATCAGTGCGAGAAGGAGATGTTCCGTGCCGATGTACTGGTGGTGGAGGATCCGGGCCTCCTCCCGCGCGAGTTCGAGGACGGTCTTGGCCCGGGGGGTCCACTGGCTCTCCTTCATGGAGGTCCCGTAGGAACCGCGAGCCACGTACGACTCGACCATCTCACGGACCGTGTCGAGATCGATGCCGAGTTCGCGGAGAACGGTGGCGGCCACGCCCTCGCCCTCGCGCACGATGCCGAGGAGCAGATGCTCCGTCCCCTGGTAGTCGTGGTGGAGGCGGATCGACTCCTCCCTCGCGAAGTAGAGAACACGGCGAACCCGCGGCGTGAACTCCCTCTGTCGTCTCTGCATCCGTCCCCTCCCTGGGAACCTCGTCGCGCCGAAGGCGCAGAGTGACCATCAGTTCGGTTCGGAGAGCTCGCGTCTGACCAGCTCGGCTCTGGCCGCGTCCCATGCGGCCGACGCGTCCGAGCGGCCGTGGGTCATCATCAGGTGTCCGGGCTGCGTGACAACGAGCAGTCTGTTGACCGTGCCGAGCGACACCTCGTCGATGAGACCGAGCGCCACGCCGAGGCGGAGCACCGAGCAGAGCTCCATGACCTCCTCGGCCTTGAGAAGCCGCGCGTTCCTGAGCGCCCCGTAGGCGCGGAACACCTCGTCCTCGAGGCGGCGCGGCTCCCGCTCCAGGAGGTCCTCCCGGGCCTCCTCCTCGAGGGACACCAGCTGGCCGGCGACCCGCTCCACCGTGTACGCGATGTCGTCCTCCGACTGACCGAGCGTCGTCTGGTTCGATATCTGGAAGAAGCTGCCGGTCGCCTGGCTGCCCTCGCCGTAGAAGCCCCGGACGGACAGCCCGAGCTTCGAGATCCCGGCGAGCACCGACGTGGCCCTCCTCATGCGTGCGAGGGCCGCCAGGTGCGCCAGCACCGACACACGGATCCCCGTGCCGACGTTCGTCGGACAGGCCGTGAGAAAACCCCAGTCGCTGGAGAAGGCATAATGCAAGTTCCGGTCCAGCTCGGAGTCGACTCTCTCGAGGAGCCGCCAGGCATCGACGGGTTGAAGTCCCGAGCGGATGCAGTGCAGCCTGAGGTGGTCCTCCTCGTTGATCATGCCCGAGACGACCTCGCGCTCGCCGATGATGCAGGCCCTTCCCTCGCCGCACGCCGCGAAGGCGGGACTGATGATGTGACGTTCGACCAGCGCCTGGCGACCTGCGGAATCGGCATCGTCCATCACGACGACGCGGGCGTTCATCAGGTAGTTGTTCCTGGCGACCGCGTCGAGCACGCGCTCCCGGACGCGAACGAGCGCGTCGTTCGAGGCCCGCTCGGGGAACGGGACGTTGTCGAGGTTCCGCGCGACGCGCACGCGCGTCGAGAGGAAGACCTCGGAGTGCGGCCCGGCGCCTGAGAGCCAGGCGGCTGGGCCGCTCATGATCGCGTCAAGCCTGGCTGCTGCCATCGCCCTCTTCCCCGGATGCGCGCTCGATCGACCGGATAGCGTCCCTGAGCTCGGCGGCGCGTTCGTACTCCTCCCGGAACACGGCCCTTCGGAGGTCGGCCTTCAGACGCCGGAGTTCCTCTCTTCTGACGGACTGAGCCTCGAAGCCCGACGGCATGCGCCCGAGGTGCTGGGTGCTGCCGTGGATGCGGCGGAGGAGCGGAGCCAGCTCCGATGAGAAACGGTCGTAGCAGGCACCGCATCCAAGCCTGCCCGTTCTCCGGAAGTCCGCGTAGCTCATCCCGCACTCGTCACACGCCGCGTCGGGGGGCGTCTCCTCGAGAGAGTCGTCCTCGAGAAGCCCCATCAGGATGCCGACGAGCGGACCGGCGAACGACGGGAGGGTCGTCGCGACGCCGCGTTCGTGCGCGCACGTCTCGCAGAGCGCCCAGACGGACAGCCGCCCGTCCACGACCTCGGCGTAGTGCACGGCGGCCGGCGCCTTCCCACATCTGTCACACGGCTGCGGCACCGGAGACCTCCCTCTCGGCGTCGACCACCAACCCGTCACGGAGCACGACCACGCGGTCGGCCCGGGACGAGAGCGACCGGTTGTGCGTCACGATGACGAACGTCTGCCCGAAGGAGTCCCTCAGTTCCCAGATGAGATCGTGCAGCTCCTCGCTCCCCGCTCGATCGAGGTTCCCCGACGGCTCGTCGGCGAGCACGACCAGGGGGTCGACGGCGAGCGCCCGGGCGACGGCGACACGCTGCTCCTCTCCGCCGGAAAGCTCGCCCGGGAGATGATCGGCCCTCTCGGAGAGCCCGACGCGTCCGAGGAGCTCCGAAGCGCGCTCGCGGGCCTCGGGCCTCGACCTCCCCGCGATCAGACACGGCATCATGACGTTCTCAACGGCCGAGAGCTCTCGCATCAGATGATGGAACTGGAAGACGAACCCGATGGTCCTGTTCCGGAACGCCGCCACACGGGCGTCGGGCAGATCGAAGACGTCGACGCCGTCGATGCGGACCGACCCTGTCGTCGGCCGGTCGAGCGCCCCCATGATGTGGAGGAGCGTGCTCTTCCCGACCCCGGAGGGCCCGACGATGGCGATGATCTCACCGGCGCCGACGTCCATGCTCACGCCGCGAAGAACCTCGAGACGCTTTCCTCCCGTCTCAAAGCTCTTCGTCACGTCGGCGACCTCGAGCCGTGCCCTCACCTCGTGCACGCGACTACTCCCTCCTGATGGCCTCGACCGGCTCGAGACGCGAGGCCTTCCAGGCTGGATAGAGGGCCGCCGCGAAGCTGATGGCGATGGCGGCGGCCGCGACGACGACGAAGTCGATGGGACGCATCTCGACCGGCAGGGTCTCGATCGGGTAGACGTCGCCCGGCAGCGTCACGAACTGGTAGCGGTCGATGAGCGTCGCGAGTACCCAGCCGCCGACCAGCCCGAGAATCGTACCGAAGAAGCCGACGACCAGCCCCTCGAAAACGAAGATCCTGAGGATCGACCCGGCCCCCGCGCCCATCGACTTCATGATGCCGATGTCCTTCGTCTTCTCCATCACGACCATGATGAGCGTGCTCGCGATATTGAAGGCGGCCACCATGATGATGAGCGACAGGATCCAGAACATCACCTTCCTCTCGGTCCGCATCCAGGTGAAGAGGTTCCTGTTGAGCTCGATCCAGTTGTTCGCTCTGTACGGGAAGCCGCCGAGGGCCTCCACGGCCGACCGCGCGACCGACGGCGCCTCGTACGGATCGTCGATGCGGGCCGAGACGCCCGTCACGCCGTCTCCCAGCCTGAAAAGTGACTGGGCATTCGCCAGGTCAATGTACACGAGCATCTGATCGTATTCAAACATCCCCGAGTTGTAGAGCGCGGCCACCTCGAAGGACCGCACAGAAGGCATGATGCCCATCGGCGTGACCCGGTAGTCGAACGGCGACGAGATCGCCACCGTGTCGCCGACGGTCGCGCGGACGCGCTCCGCGAGCTCGTCGCCGAGGACGATCTTCGGCGTCGCTCCCCCGGGTGCCTCGAGCGTCTCGATCCTCGGCTCGACGTTCGCGTCGAAGTCGGTCACCTCAGACTCCAGCGCGACGTCGATGCCCCGCACGACGACGCCGTCCGAGCTTCCCGGACCCTTGAGAATGGCCTTCGAGTACGTGAACGGGGACGCGGCGACCACGCCGTCGACCGCGGCGAGTCGCTCCGTGACGCCTTGATAGTCGCGGATGGGATCGCTGCCGTACCGCAGCAGGATAACGTGAGCGTTGATCCCGATGATGCGCTCGTGGATCTCCTGTTCGAACCCGTTCATCACCCCGAGCACGACGACGAGTGCCATCACGCCGACCATGACCCCGACGATCGAGATCACCGTGATGATCGAGATGAACTTCGTCTGACGCTTCGCCCGGAGGTACCTCCAGGCGACGAACCACTCGAACGACATCCCCGTCTCCAGGTCCCTTGCCGTACGTCGTTTAGTCCCCCGCCTCGTGCCGCATCGCGGGGAAGAGGATCACGTCGCGGATGTGTGCGGAGTCGGTGAGCAGCATGACGAGCCGGTCGACGCCTATCCCTAAGCCCCCCGTCGGCGGCATGCCGTGTTCGAGGGCCATCAGGAAGTCCTCGTCGATGCCCTGAGCCTCCGCGTCGCCTCCTGCGCGCTGCTTCTCCTGGAGCTCCAGCCTGGCGCGCTGCTCCACCGGATCGTTGAGTTCCGTGAAGGAGTTCCCGATCTCGATCCCTGCGATGAACGGCTCGAACCTCTCGACGATGCCGGGCGTCTCCGGCTTCTCCTTCGCCAGCGGCGAGATCTCCTTCGGGTAGTCCATCAGGAAGGTCGGCTGCACGAGGTTCGGCTCGACGAGTTCGGAGAGAGCCTCCTCGATGAGCCCGGCGCGGTCTGCGTCCTCCGGCATCTCGACGCCTGCCTTCCGGAGCGCGCTCCTGAGGTCGTCGGCCGGGGCGTCCGCCCCCACCCCGAGGGCCCCTCTGAGCGCGTCGTCGACGGTCAGCCTCCGCCACGGCGGCGACAGGTCGATCTCGGTGCCCTGCCAGGACACCGTCGTGCCGCCGGTCGCCTCCGTCGCCGCCGCGACGATCATCGCCTCGGTCAGCTCCATCATGTCCTCGTAGTCGGCGTACGCCTGGTAGAGCTCGAGCTGGGTGAACTCGGGGCTGTGGGTCCTGTCCATCCCCTCGTTCCTGAAGTCCTTGCCGATCTCGAAGACCCGTTCGAGCCCGCCGACGATCAACCGCTTGAGATAGAGCTCGTCCGCGATGCGGAGGTAAAGGTCGGCGTCGAGGGCGTGATGGTGGGTCACGAACGGCGACGCGAAGGCGCCCCCGTAGATCGGCTGGAGGATCGGCGTCTCCACCTCAAGGAAGCCGCGCTCGTCGAGGAAATCGCGGATCGACCGGACGACGGCGCTCCTCGCCAGGAAGACGCGCCGGCTCTCCGGGTTCGCGATCAGATCGAGGTACCGGCGCCTCGACCGGACCTCGACGTCCTTGATGCCGTGCCACTTCTCGGGCAGCGGCCTGAGCGCCTTCGACAGGACGACGACCGACTTCACGCGGACGCTGATCTCCCCCGTCCGCGTCTTCATGACCTCGCCCTCCGCACCGACGTGGTCTCCGACGTCGAGGAGCTTCCACACCGCGAACGCCTCGTCGCCCACATCGTTCTGCCGAACGAAGAGCTGGACCTTCCCTCCGGCGTCGGCGATGTCGGCGAAGCCGGCCTTCCCGTGCGACCTGATGCTCATGAGCCGTCCGGCGACCGTCACGCGCTCCCCCTCGAGCTCGTCGAACGCGTCGACGATCTCACCGGTGAAGTGCGTTCTGGCGAAGCGCCGCGGGTACGGGTCGACGCCCGCCTCCCTCAGTTCCTCCAGGTGATGCCTCATCTCGGCCGTCACGCCGCGTTCGCTGCTCTCCACGGAACTCCCTCCCGCCCGCGCGGCCGACCGACCGGTTCCGGCGGGCGCCTTCTGACCGGAGCGTTCGCTAGCCGGTCGCCTTCAGATACGCCTCGATGAACGCGTCGATGTCACCGTCGAGGACGCCGTCGACGTCCGACGTCTCGGCGCCGGTGCGTGTGTCCTTCACGAGCTGGTACGGGTGCAGAACGTACGACCGGATCTGGCTTCCCCACGCGATCTCCTGCTTCTCCCCGGCCGCCTTCTCCTGCTCCTTGCGCTGTTCCTCCTCCTTGAGCGCGTACAGCCGGGACCTCAGGACCTTCATCGCGTTCTCGCGGTTGCGGAACTGCGATCGCTCGGCCTGCGAGGAGACGACGATCCCGGTCGGCTCGTGCGTGATGCGCACGGCCGTCGAGCTCTTGTTGACGTGCTGTCCGCCCGGGCCGCTCGCCCTGAAGAAGTCCAACTTGATGTCGGCGTCCGAGATCTCGATCTCGACGTCGTCCTCGACCTCGGGATACGCCGCCACCGACGCGAACGACGTGTGCCGGCGGTGCGCGGCATCGAACGGCGAGATCCTGACCAGACGGTGGACGCCCGACTCCGCCCGAAGGTAGCCGTACGCGTACGGCCCCTTGACGAGGAGCGTCGCGCTCTTGATGCCGGCCTCGTCCCCGGGCTGCAGATCGATCACGCTTGACTCGTATCCGCGGCCGTCGCACCACGCCGTGTACATCCTGAGCAGCATTCCCGCCCAGTCGGCCGACTCGGTCCCGCCTGCGCCGGGGTGGATCGCGAGGATCGCGTTCCGGCTGTCGTTCGGTCCCGACAGCATCTTCCGGAACTCGAGCTCGCTCAGGAGCTTCTCCACCTTCTCGGTCTCGGCGCGGGCCGCCTCCTCCGCCTCTCCGCCCTCCTCCTCGGCCATCTCAGCCAGCGCGGCGGCGTCCTCCAGCCGTCCGGCGACCTCGGCCAGCGGCTCGAGCCACGCCTTGACGGCGTTGAGCTCGTCGAGAACGGTCTTGGCCCTCTCCTGGTCGTTCCAGAAATCGGGCTCCGCGGTCAGAGCCTCGAGCTCGGCGCGGCGCCTCTCCTTGTCGGCGACGTCAAAGATGGTCCTCGAGTTCCTTCAGCCGCCGAAGAAGCTCTTCGTTCCTGCGCGTGTGCTCGCTGCTCATGCCTCCTCCTTCCGGGCGAGGGCGAGGATGCGGCGCCAGACCTCGTCCGCGCGCTCCTCGAGCTCGGCCAGCGTCCCCTCGTTCCTTATCACGATATCGGACATGTTCGCCACCGCTTCCGGGTCCATCTGCCGCGCCATGCGGGCCAGGACGTCCTCACGCGTGTACCCGGCGGCGACGAGCCGCTTCACCCGGTCCTCGACCGGGGCCACGACCGCGACGACGACGTCGAACGCGTCGAGGATGCCCCATTCGGCCAGGAGCGCGGCGTCGACGACCACTATCTCTGCGTCGTTCTCGCGGAGCCGGCGCAGGAGCTCATCGACGAGCGGCGGATGGACGATCGTGTTCAGCCGGTCGGTCGCGACCTCTGAGGCGAACGCGAGCTCCGCCAGCCGGGCGCGGTCGAGCGTTCCGTCCGACCGGACGATGTCCTCCCCGAACGCCCCGACGAGGCGGTCGAGGAGCGGACCGCCCGGTTCGAGAAGCTCGCGGGCGATGTCGTCGGCCGTCAGAACGTCCGCACCGTGCGAGGCGAAGCGCGCCGCGACGACGCTCTTCCCGGCGCCCATGCCCCCTGTCAATCCCACCGCGAATCGGGTCATCGGTCAATGCGCCTCGTACCAGTTCGGGCCGGTGAACGTGTTGACGACGATGGGGACGTCGAGCTCGAAGCCGGCCGGCGCCTCCATCTCCTCGCGGACGGCCGCGTCGACGTGCTCGACGGCGTCTGCGTCGACCTCGAGCACCAGTTCATCGTGCACCTGAAGCACCATGTCGGCCGGGAGACCGTCCGACGCCAGCCGTTCGTCGAGTCCGATCATGGCGACCTTGATCATATCGGCGGCGCTCCCCTGGATCGGCGTATTGACCGCGGTCCGCTCGGCGAGGCCGCGGATCCGGGCGTTCTCCGAGTCGAGTCCCGAGATCGGCCTCTTCCTGCCGAGGATCGTCGTGGCGTACCCCTCGGCGGCCGCCCGTTCGACGACCTCGTCGGTATACTCGGCGACGCCGGGATACGTCTCGAAGTAGCGCTCGATGAAGTCGGCCGCCTCGTCGACGTCGATCGAGAGCTGTCTCGCGAGTCCGTACGGGCTCATGCCGTACATGATGCCGAAGTTGACCGTCTTCGCGAGGTCGCGCTCGCCCGGCTCGACATCGCTTTCATCCTTGGCCAGGATGAGGGCGGCCGTCGACAGGTGGACGTCCTTGCCCTCTCTGAAGGCCCTGATGAGCGTCTCGTCGCCCGAGAGATGGGCCATCAGCCTGAGCTCGATCTGCGAGTAGTCGGCCGAGAGGAGCACGCGTCCGCGCTCCGCGATGAAGGCCTTCCTGATCTGCCGTCCGAGCTCGGTCCTGATGGGGATGTTCTGGAGGTTCGGGTCCGAGCTCGACAGCCGCCCTGTCGACGCGACCGTCTGATTGAACGTTGTGTGCACCCGCCCCGTCTCCGGGTGGACCAGCTTCGGAAGCGCGTCGAGGTAGCCGCTCTTGAGTTTGATGAGCTGGCGGTACGAGAGAATGAGCTCCGGAACCTCGTGAAGCCCGCGGAGTCCCTCGAGAACCCGGACGTCCGTCGAGTATCCGGTCTTGGTCCGCTTCCCCTTCGGAAGTCCCAGTCGCTCGAACAGGACCTCTCCGACCTGCTTCGGTGAATCGATGTTGAACTCGACCCCGGCGCAGTCGCAGATCCGGGCCCTGAGGTCGTCGAGCTCGCCGCCGAACCGCTCGCCCAGCTCGTCGAGGAAGGCCGCGTCGATCAGCACGCCCCGCTGCTCCATGTGCGCCAGCACGGGCACCAGCCTCAGTTCGACGTCACGCAGGAGCGGGCCCAGCCCCTCGTCCTCGATCCGGCCCCGCAGGAGCTCGGTCAGACGATAGGCGACGTCGGCGTCCTCGCACGCATAGTCGCGCGCTCCGTCCGACGGGACGGCGTCGAACGAGAGCTGGTTCCTCCCTTTTCCGATGAGCTCCTCGATCGGCGTCACGCGAAGCGACAGGTAGTCCATCGCCAGCGCGTCGAGTCCGTGCTGCCTCCGACCGGGGTCCAGCAGGTACGAGGCGATCATCGTATCGAAGCTGATCGGGGCAAGGGTGACGCCCGCCGCCATGAGGACGCGGTAGTCGAACTTGAGATTCTGACCGTACTTCTCGACCGTCGGGTCCTCGAGGAGCGGCCCGAGACGGTCGAGCACCGGAGCGCGGTCGAGCGACACGCCGCTCTCGTGACCGATCGGCACGTACCAACCCTTTCCGGCGCTCGTCGAGACGGCCACTCCGGCGATGTCGGCCGAGATCGGGTCGAGCGATGTCGTCTCGAGGTCGACCGCGAACCCGCCGGACGAACCGAGCTCGCCGACGAGCCGGTCGAGCGCTTCCAGCGAGTCGACGAGACGGTAGTCGTCGTCCCGCTCGCCGCTCCCGGGGGCGACGCGGCGGACGAGCGAATTGAAGCCGTACCGCCTGAAGAAGTCCGCCGCGCGTCTCCCGTCGAACGGCCCGAGCTCAAGCTCGTCGAGCTCGACCTCGACGGGCGCGTCGGTCGCGATGGTCACGAGCGACCTCGAGCGGAGCGCGTCGTCGGCGTGCGTCGTGAGCTTCTCGCGCCGTTTGGTCCCGCCGACGCTCTCGATGTTCTCCAGGATGTCCTCGACCGCCCCGAACTCCCGAACGAGCGAGACGGCCGTCTTCTTGCCGATTCCCGGAACCCCGGGAACGTTGTCGGAGGTGTCGCCCATGAGGGCCAGGACATCGACGACCCGCTCGGGCGACACGCCGAAGCGCTCGACGACCGTCTCCGGATCGTACGTGATGTCCTTCCGGGGATCGACCACGCTGACCTCGTCGCTGACGAGCTGAAGGAAGTCCTTGTCGCCCGAGACGATGACGGGCCGGAAGCCGCGTTCGACACCGGCGACAGCCAGCGTCCCGATGACATCGTCCGCCTCGTACCCCGGAAGCTCAAGGACGCGGAGTCCCAGGGCACCGACGAGTTCCTGGATGTCCGGGAGCTGGTCGATGAGTTCGTCGGGCGGCGCCTCGCGTGTCGCCTTGTAGTCCTCGTACTCCTCGTGACGGAACGTCGGCTCCGGCCGGTCGAATGCGACGGCCGCGTGCGACGGCTCGAGTTCGTCGAGTATCTTCAGGAGCGAGGTCGCGAACCCGTACAGGGCGCTCACGTTTCTACCGGAGTCGTCCGTCAGTGGGCGCCGGATGAAAGCGTAATGAGATCTGTAGGCCAGAGCGGTCCCGTCGACCAGCGCCAGAACGGGGCCGCCGCGGCCGCTCGTCGCGGGGTTCGTCATGAGTAGAGGCTCTTCTCTCTTATGTAGGACTCGACGGAGGCCGGAACCTGGTAGCGGATCGTGCGGCCCGCGCGGACCCTGCTGCGAATGTCTGTCGCCGAGACACCGACGAAGGGCATGTCGAGCATAACGGTGCGCCCGAGAACGCGTGGATCGGCGTCACCCGGATCGACGCCGGGCCTTGGAACCACCGCGAAGCGGCACTCCTCGAGCAGGGCCTCGGGGTCCTTCCAGGTGAGGAACTGCGTGAGGCTGTCGGCGCCCATGACGAACCAGAGGTCGTCGACGGCGTACCTGGTCCTGACCTCGCGGACCGTCTGGATCGTGTAGGAGGCGCCGGGACGCGACGCCTCGAGATCGGAAGCCTCGAGCGCGGGGTTGTCCGCGATCGCCAGCCGGACCATCTCGAGACGGTCCTCGAACGGTGAGACCGACTCGCCCTCCTTGTGCGGAGGGCGCGCTGCCGGGATGAGAACCACGGAGTCGAGGCCGAGTTCGTCGACGGCCGTCTCGGCGGCGATCAGGTGAGCGACGTGCACGGGGTCGAACGTACCCCCCAGAATACCGAGTGCCAGACCGATCGCCTCCCTCTCGAGGGCCAGCGCGCTATGAACCGGACCCGCCGCCGTCCTGAGGGCTCGGTTCGCCGGCCTCTTCGGGGTAGAGTTCGTCCAGCCGGCCGCGGACCTCGTCGGCCCGCGCCGTCTCGCCCGCCTCCCTCAGGCTCCGCTCCCACGTCCGGAGCGCGCGCGGCGCCCAGGGGGTGTCGGGATAGTCCTCGACGACCTGCTCGAAGTAGACACCCGCCGCGTCGACGTCGTTCAGCGACAGATAGAGCTCGGCCGAGAGAAAGAGCTTCTCCGCCAGACGGGCACGCAGCTCGTCAACGAGTTCCTCGGCGTCCGAAGCGAACGCGCTGGCTGGATAGGTCGCCAGGAAGCTGTTGAGCTGCGAGAGCGCCCTCCGGGTCATCGTCTGATCGAGTGACGCGGGCAGCGACTGCTCATAGTAGGTGACCCCGAGCTTGTAGCGGGCCTCCGGCACAAGCGGCGACTCTGGATACTCCTGCGTCAGGCGAAGGTACTCGTTCTCGGCGAGGGCGTACTCCCGGACCGCTCTGTGCGCGTCTGCGAGACCGAGCAGGGCGTCGTCCGCCTCCGGCGAGAGCGGGTACGTGTCCGTCACGCGCCGGAAGGCCTCGACCGCGATGAGATAGTCCTCGGCGGCCATCGCCGCGACGCCTGCCTCGTAGGCGCTCTCGGCCGTCGCCTCGGACAGGTCGGGCATCGGCGAGCACCCGAAGAACGCCGCTACGATGAGACCGAGCGACAGGGCCACTGTCAGCCTTCTGGATGGTGTCGTCACACGTCCCCCCGTGCTAATCGGACGATCTGCTTGTGTAGAAGAGGTAGATCAGGCCCCCGACGATACCGGCCACGACGACGGGCTCGAGCACCTTGTCCCATCCGCCGGCTTCGAGGGGCGGCGTCGTGAACTCCTGCCCGGGCGTCACAAGCTCGGGGATCCTCGACCCCCGGACGACGTCCCGTCGCTCCCGCTTCGCGCTTCCGGCCCAGAGCACGGACTGCGAGAGATCGGAGAGCTGAAAGTGGATGTCGACGGCCGCGCGACGCTCGACCTTCCTCGTTCCGACGAGCCACTCTCTCCAGACCCTCGGATAGGACATCTCGCAGGCGACGATGCGGTACGAGACCTGATAGGTCACCTCCGGGTCCTCCGAATCGTCGGCGTTCCCGCCGGTCATCTTGCCCGAGCGAACGGGATGCCCGCGGTCGGTCAGCTCCGCCGTCAGAAGCGACTGCACGAGCCAGCCCGCCCCGTGCGACTCCGACTGCTGAATGTAGACGGGGGCACCCTCCGGGATGTTCATCCGGTCGACCGCTTCCTCGATCGTCTCCGCGACGAGGTCGCTGAGCACCGTGAGGTTCGTCTTCGGTACCGGTGGCTCGCTCAGACCCTCCCCTTCCTCGGTGACGGAGCCCATCGCGGCGGGTCCGCCGAAGGCCGCCGACAGAGCGACCTGGTGCGTGGCGCCGAGGTCCGACGGCCGGTAGGCGTAGTCGAGCATCCAGCTCTCGGACCAGCTGAAGCCGACGCCCGCCGAGTACGGCGAGAGCGCCGAGTCGGCGCCTCCGGTCAGGCCGGCCCGCAGGTCGAGGTACGGCAGCGGCGAGTACTCCACGCCGAACCGCACGCCCGCATCCATGTCGTTCTGCTTCTCGACGTCGAGCGCCAGCAGAACGTCGCGCCAGCGATACGAAGCGCCGCCGACGAGCGTCACCGGGAGCGGGTCGCTCTCGTCGCCGAACTCCATTCCGGGACCGAGGTGTCTGACGGCCGCGCCGAACGACAGCCTGTCGGTTGGAAGGTAGACGACGCCGGCGTCGAGCGCATACGACGAGGCGTCGTCGTCGCCGAGCGTGCTCGCGATGTACCTGACGTCGGCGCCCACCGCGAGGTTCGCGCGAAGCAGGTGCGAGTAGCCGACGGCACCGGCGAAGTCGCCCGCCTCGAACGAGCCCTCTCCCGTGTTGTCCCAGGACAGCGAGCCCTGTTCGAGCGCCACTCCGACGACCCCGCTCGATCCGAGCGGGCGGGCGTAGGTCGCGTACTGGTACGACGCGTCGTCGAGCCAGGAGGCGTGCGCGACCGACACGAGCTGTCCCCCCACTCGGGACAGGCCCGCGGGGTTCCAGACGAGGGCGGCTCTGCCGTCGACGATCGCGGCGGATGCTCCGCCCATCGCCGCCGACCGTGCCCCGAGACCGACGCCGAGGAACTGCGCGCCCGATGTTCCCGCCGACACGGCCTCATCGGCTCCGGCCGCGGCGAGGATGACGCAGAGAAGGACCGCGATGCTCATCTTCGACATGTCGTGAACCTCCCGACCAAGTGATGCTATTTGACGACGGCGACCTTGCGGACGATCTCATCACCGTCCACACGCGTCAGAAGGAAGTAGACCCCGCTCGCGACGGTCTCGCCGTCGGCGTTCGTGCCGTCCCATGTCACGGCGGAGCCGGCCTCCGCGGAGAGCGAGACGATGAGCGCACCCGATATGCTGTAGATGTCGACCTCGACGGCGCCGGACGAGTCGCCCGGATCGACGGTCACGGTCTCACCCTCGCCCGGATCGAAACTGTTCCGGTCGACCGAGAAGCCCGACGATGAGGCCGGCGTATCCTCGACCGAGACGAGAACCGACGAGTCCGCAACGGAGTGGAAGTAGTCGGAGGCGACGATGCGCACGCGCTCGGGACCGACTGGAACGTAGGTGTTCGACGCGGATACCGTGTACGTCACCTCGTAGCTTCCGTTGCCGAAGTCGCTGACCGTCACGCCCTCCTCATCGAACTCGCTGTCGATCTGGTAGAAGAACGCGTCGATATTGTAGCCGCCCTGGTCCCAGATCGTCTCAATCGTGACGGTCTCCCCCGGCTCGTAGACGGAATCGTCGTCGGTGACGGAGGAGGACGAAAGCACGGGAACGGCGACATCGAAGTAGACATCGAACTCCAGAGGAGCGGGCGTGCTCGAGTCCGTGTTGACATGCCCCTTCCCGTCGGCCGTGAGTGTGCCGTCGTACGCCCTCAGTCTGATGCCGACCGACTCCTCGGCCACGTCGAGAGTGCACGCGGGGCAGCTGACGTCGAACGACCACGTGAAGGCGCCGGGCACCGACCCGTGCTCCACGAGGGAAACCCGTGTCCACGTTGAGTCGTCCGCGGTGTACTGGAGCGAGTCCACGCCGGCCCGGTCGTAGACCCAGCCGGTCAGCGTGACCGTGGTCGTGTCGGTCGCGACGATTCCGGTCGTGTCGGGGGCGCTCGAGCCGATCGACGGCGGGTCCGTGTCGACGTCGATGATGCCGCCTTCCATGGCGCCGTTCCCGGCCGCGTCGAGCGTCTCGACGCTGATACTGTATGTCGTGTCGGCGACCGTCTCGCCGCCGCTCATCCCGTCCCATGTCACCGAGACGCTCCCGGCGTTCGTCGACTGGAAGAGGGACTCGACGAGGGATTCACTATCATCGAGGACGTCGACGGTCACCAGATCGCCCGACTCGGCGCCGCTGACGACGAACCTGACGAACAGGCTGTCCGAGACGCCGTCCCCGTCCGGCGTGAAGCGGCTCGGCGTAACGCTCAGCCCCGTGATCTCGGGCGCCCGCGTGTCGAGCACGACGGACAGTGTTCTCCGCTCCTCGTCGGCGGTCGCGGCGAAGGTATAGACCCCGTCGTCGACGACCGTACCTCCCGTTCCGCGCCCGTCCCAGGCGAAGCCGTAATCCCCGGCGTTCTGGAAGCCCGACCAGAGCTCACGGACGGTACCGCCCGCGGTGTCCTCGACGGCGACCACGGTCCAGACCGAGTCGGAGAGCGTGTACGACAGGACCGTCTGGTCGTACGTCCCGTCCCCGTTCGGTGAGAAGGGGTTCGGGATGACGGACAGGTCGCTCAGAAGTGCGCACCGGACGGGCAATGCGGCGGCCAGCACGACCAGGAGAGCCACGCCGCCGGGTCCGAGCGGCTTCGACATCACAGAGCCTCCTCCAGCTTCCTTGAGAGAGCGGTCGTCCCGCGCCCCGAGCGGCGCGTAAGGTGACTTAAGGTGATACTCCGCCAGAGGATACAACGTCCGACGGCGGAGGTGTCAAGAGCAAAGCCTCAGAAATGAAGCACGGCCGACAGGAGATGCCGAGGACGCCCTCCGTCCGCCAGAAGCACCGCGTAGTTGAGAACGTACTCGTCGCCCGGCGGCGCTCCGCGAGCGCGCCAACACGGCCTCATCGGGATCGCTCCGGCCCCGATGCTCAGGACGTTCCGGTCGCCCCCGTCCTCCCTGAACGCCCCGGCGCGCAGTGCGCCGCGGTTCCAGAGATTCCACTCGAGGCCGGCTCTCGGTTCGAGCGAGGTCTCTCCGCTCTTCTCCGCGAGGTCCCTGAGGTCGAGCGTGATGGCGAGGGGCTCCCGCGGGCGCCAGGCGATACCGGCGTTCATCGTCCTCGGCCCGATTCCCTCTATCCTGCTGCGGTAGTCCCCGAACTCCGCGGGGACGTCGACGTAGGTCAGTCCGACGGTGACCTCGTCGTTCGGCCTCAGAAGCGCCCCGTAGGAACGGCCCGTCCCGAAGCGGCGCTCGCCGCCGTCGTCCCGAGTGAAGAGCGTCAGCGCCATCCCTATCGAAACACGGGAATCGAGGCGGAAGGAGACGACGGCGGTCGAGTAGTAGGCGGACAGAAGATCACCCGCGTCGGCCAGGCCCTGCGACTCGACGAGCGCCACCGGATCGAGGTGCTCCTCGAGGAGGACGACGCCCGCCGAGAAACCTCCCCTTCGGAAAGAAGCCGACTTGAGGAGGGCGCCCACCGCGACGAGCGTCCGCTCGGGAAGATCGAGTTCTTCGAACTGATCGCTCTCGACGCCCGTCAGAAGGCCGGTCTCCCGGATGACGGCGGGCCCGCCGAGGATGTTGACATGCGCGCGGAAGCCGCCCGATGTGATGCAGTCCGGCGGACTGAACGCCGCGGGGTTCCAGAGCGCGCCGGCGATCTGGTCCTCGACGGCCATGAAGGCCCCTCCCATGCCGAGCGGCCGCGCTGCGCTGGTGCTTACGCTTCCGACGCCGCGGCAGGCCACCGGCGTCAGGAACAGCGTGGCGACGAGCGCCGTCGAGAGGACCGTTCTGCGGACCTTCACGTCCATCCCTTCCATGGTGCGGAGTATAGCACCCGGCCGGGGCGCCCGCCACCGTCGCGCCTTCTGATTGCCGTTGACAGCCCGCGCGGCCGCTCGTACCATCTGAAGGGAAGCTCAGGCTCGTTCGCGTGCAATGCAGAAAGGTGGGATTCACATGAAACGGAGCATCTACGTCGTGATGCTTCTGGCTCTCGTCGTTTCGGTCGCGGCCGCCGCGCCCCCGTCCGGCACGCCCGATACGGGGTCTTCATCGCCCCCGGCGGGCCGTGCTGCGAGCAGGGCGGGCTTCGGCGGTGCCAGCGAGACGACCATCACAGGACTCGTGACCGGCAAGGACGGTACGCCGATCACCGACGTGACAGTCAAGCTCTACGTCGGCGGCCTTCTGATGAGCGAGGCGCCCGTCGAGGTCGACGGCACCTTCGAGATGACCGAGCTGATCGACTACGGGAGCGACGTGACGATCGACCTCTGGTTCGTCCCCGAGGATCCCGATCTCGTCATGGAGAACATCCTCCTCAAGGAGAGCTCAGCCGCCGTCGCCCACGAACTCTACAGCGACTGCATCCCCAGGTCACGCCTCGACCCGATCACCGACGTCGTCGTCACGCTGGTCGACCTCGATACGAGGAACGAACGGCTGGGTCGCCGGGACTGCCTCGACTAGCACCGACCGCCTTCACGTACGAAACAGGACAACGCCGCGCCCGACCGGGCGCGGCATTGTCGTGTCGGCGACGCCCCTGGGCGTCACAGCGAGTGGATCGAGAGACCGTCGACGGCCTCGCACGCCTCCATGACGGCCTCGGGAAGTGTCGGATGCGCGTGGATCATCTCCGCGACCGCCTCCGCCTGGACCCGCATCTGCACCCCGAGAGCGATCTCGTGCACCAGTTCGCTGGCGCCCGGTCCCGCGATGACGCCGCCCAGCAGGACGCCGTCGTCCGCGTCTGCGATCACCTTGACGAATCCCGTGCCCTCGCCCTCCGCGACCGCTTTGCCCGAGGCGGCGAACGGGAAGCGCCCCGTCGAGATGTCGAGGCCCTGATCCCGGGCCTCGCTCTCCGTCACGCCCACGCTGGCCACCTCGGGGTGCGTGAAGGTGACGCGCGGCACGGTCCGGTAGCTCATCGTCGTCTCCCGGCCGGCCGCCCGCTCGGCCGCAACGATCCCCTCGCGCGACGCGACGTGGGCGAGAAGCCACCCGCCGACGAGGTCGCCGACGGCAGCGATCCCCTCGACCGACGTCCGCATGGCGTCGTCGACCACGACGGCCCCGTCCTTCGTCGCCAGACCGAGCTCCGGGATCCCCGCGCCGTCGATCGCCGGACGCCGCCCCATGGCCAGCAGGACGCGCTCGGTGTTGACCTCGTCGCCCCCCTCGAGCGTCGTCGTGACCGAGTCGTCGCCGATTTCGATCCCCTCGACGCGGGTCCCGGGCCGCACGTCGACGCCGCGCTTCCTGAAAGCCGCCCGGAGCAGCCGTGCCGCACCGGGGTCCTCTCCGGGCAGGATCTCATCCAGCATCTCCACGAGCGTCACGTCGGTCCCCATCGACGAGTAGAAGCCGGCGAACTCACAACCGACCGCGCCGCCGCCTATGACGACGATGCTCCCGGGGATCCGGAGCCCGTCGAGCGCGTCCCGACTCGTCCAGACCCTGTCCCCGTCGTACGGGAAGGACGACGGAACGAGGGGGCCGGAACCTGTCGCCAGGATGATGTGCCCGGACTCGATGTCGACGCGCTCCCCGTCGCCGCTGACGACGACGGCCCCGGGCTCCGCGACGGACGCGTCTCCCCGGACGATGTCGACGCCGCGTTTCGAGAGGATCTTCTCGGTCCCGCTCCTGAGCCGCTCGACGACGCTCTCCTTGCGCTGTCTGAGGAGGTCCTGATCGGGTCTCGCGTCCTCGACGACCAGACCATAGTCCCCGGCGTTCCTCGCGGCGTCCAGTACGGCGGCGCTTCGCAGCAGGGTCTTGGTCGGAATGCAGCCCCAGTTCAGGCAGACGCCCCCGACGTCCTCCTTCTCGACGAGCGCGACGTCGAGCCCGAGCTGTGCCGCACGGATCGCGGCGACATAACCGCCGGGGCCTCCCCCGACGACCACAAGGTCGTATCTCTTCCCCATCGCGTCCTCCCTCTCAACCTGCCGGCACCGGTCCGCGTGCGTCCGTCGCGAGCGTATCGGCCCGCGGCATCCCGTGTCAACGGGCTGGCGGGACCGCGGTCCACGGCATCGGACCCCCGAAGCACGCGCGGCATTGACCCGTCTCACGGGATGTGCTACAGGAGAACGCCGCCAACGGAGGGAGCATCGTGGGGCTGATCGTCAGAAAATACGGTGGCACCTCGCTCGAGGGTCGCGACCGCATCATGAACGTCGCAGAGCGGGTCGCCGCGCTCCGCGCGGAGGGCCACGACGTGGTCGTTGTCGTGTCGGCACGCGGCGGCACGACCGACCTGCTGCTCGAGGAGGCCCGCGCCATCACGCCGGCTCCGGTCCAGCGGGAGCTCGACATGCTGATGACCGCAGGCGAGCGGATCTCCATGTCGCTTCTGGCCATCGCCCTCAACGCCATCGGCTGTCCCGCGATATCGTTCACAGGCTCACAGGTCGGCATCATCACGGACACGCGCCACACGGCGGCCCGCATTCTCGAGGTGCGTCCACATCGCGTCAGGAAGGAACTCGAACGAGGAGCGGTCGTGGTCGTCGGGGGCTTCCAGGGCGTCAGCACCACCAAGGAAGTGACGACGCTCGGGCGGGGCGGCTCCGACACGACGGCCGTCGCGCTCGCCGCGGCGCTCGAGGCCGAGCGCTGTGAGATCCTGACCGATGTCGACGCGGTCTACACGGCCGATCCGCGACGCGTGCCGGAGGCGCGCCCGGTGTCGGAGCTCTCCTACGAGGACATGGCCGAGCTGGCGCGCTTCGGCGCGACCGTGCTCAAGGAGGACGCGATCCTCTTCGCCGAGCGTAACGGGATCGCGCTCAGCATCGGCGCCAGCGACCGCGACGTGCCCGGGACGATCGTCCTCGAACGCCCCGCGTGCGACGACGGCGTGACGGCCGTGACGCACCTGACGGGAGCCTGGCTCGTCGTCTCCGACGAGAACCGTTCGGCCGACGCGGTCTCGCGACTCGAGGACTCAGGGCTTCGTCCCGTCGCGACGTTCTCCGTGGAGGGACGCACGGCCGTCGCGGTCGAGGGCGCGCCCGGAATCGCCCGGCCCGACGGGGCGCTCGACGTGACCCTCGTGTGTCTGACGGGATGTGAGGCCGGCTCGCCCCGGTCGATGAGGGCTATCCTCTCAGGCGTCGAGCGTGCCGGAGGGCGCATCGTGGCGGCGGCCGGCTCCGCCAGAACCGCCAGGGCGGCCGTCGAGACGGAGACGCCCGACGAGGTGCTTCGGGCTGTTCACGAGGAGCTCTTCTACGACGGACCGGAGTAGACCCGCCTTCCACGCAGGTAGACACCCAGCACCGAGATCCCGTCCACTTCCCCACCCGCCTCGACCGGGTCGCGGCCCAGGACCGTGAAGCTGGCCTCGGCGCCCGGCAGCAGCGTGCCGACCCTGGCCTCGTCGAACGCCAGCCGGGCGGCGCCCCGCGTGAAGAGGTCGAGCGCCTCGGCGGGCTCGATGCGGTGCTCGGGGGTCGGGTGCGCGACGGCCGCGGCCATCCCGCCGAGCGGGTCGATCGGGGTGACGTACGAGTCCGAGCCGCCGCCCAGCGGGATCCCGGCGTCGAGCATCGCTCTGAGTGGGTTCGTCGAGCGCATGCGCGCCGCCCCCAGGCGCCGCTCGTAGAGCCCACCGGGTCCACCCCAGAACCGCTCGAACGCCGGCTGCACGCACACGCCGACCCCGAGCCGGGCGATCCGGCTCAGTGCCGCAGGGCCGACGAGTTCGCAGTGTTCGATCCTGTGCCGCGCGTCGGCCGCCTCGCCGCCGGCCGCCCTCTCGAGACACCGGACGGCCTGGAGGATCGCACGGTCGCCGATGGCGTGGAGCGCGGTCTGCATCCCGCGGGCGTGCGCCCTCCTGAGGAACGAGACCAGCTCATCGTCGTCGAAGTAGAGGGTGCCGTCGCCCTCGCCGTCGTCGTACGGGCTCATCAGCGCTGCGCTGCGCGACCCGAACGAACCGTCGAGGAGGATACAGCCGCCGATCCTCGGCAGGCCGAGGGCGGCCACGCGGTCGACGTCGGTCGTCTGTGGATAGACAACGACGTCGACCGGGAGCTCGTCCTCGACGTCGAGCACGAGTTCGATCTCCCGGTCCTCCGGGTCGGAGCGTCCGACGAGGGCGTGAACGACGCCCGCCCCGGCACGAAGCGCCGCCTCCGAGGCGAGACGGAGCGCCCCGACCGCCTCCTCCCGCGTCACGAGCTCCGCCGAGACGGACGCCGCGAGGGAGTGCGCGTCGCGCGTGAGCGTCCCGTTGGGCGCTCCGGCGGCGTCGGTCACGACCCCCGTCGTCTCGGCCGTCAGCCCCATCAGCTCGAAGGCCGCGCTGTTGACGGCCGAGCTGTGACCGTCCCTCCGGCGAACGAAGACCGGGCGTTCTCCGACGGCCGAGTCGAGTTCCGACATCGTCGGGTAGCGCGGCTCGGTCAGCGTGTCGGGCTCGAACGAATGTGCCCTCAGAACCGGACCTTCGTGGTCTCGGGCCGCGGAACGCAGCAGCTCCAGTGCTTCCGCGACCTCGGAGACTCCGGAGAGGTCGACGCCGAGACCGAGAAGTCCCGTGCCCATCAGATGGACGTGTGCGTCGTGCAGGACGGGGACGGCAACGGCGCCGCGGGGAAGAGAGAGCGTTCGGCAGACGGAGTCCGGCTCGTCGGGCGGGCGTCCTCGGCCCGACCGCTGGACGCGACCGTCCGAGAAGATCAGCCAATCGGCCGGGTCATCGAAGGCGGTCGTGCGGATGGTGCCGGTGAGAAGGGTCTTCGAGTGCGGCAAGGGAGCGTCCTAGATCCTCGTTCTCTCGACGAGCGCGAACTCGCCGAAACCCTCGCGATCGACGAACACGAACTTGGTGTGCTCCCTGTAGTAGTACCAGACCTCCCAGGCGTTCAGCATGCGGCCGACCGGCTGAGACTCGACGTCGTCGGGCTCGCCGTACTGTATGTAGATGCGTCCCATGTCGGTCCGCCAGCCCGGCACCGTCGAGCGGAAGTGCAGGTTCGCGTATCCGATGCGCCGGATGAACTCGCGCCTGAACTCGTTGACACCGTCGTCGGGCGTCGGGTCGCGCGAGGCCCAGAACGCCTCCCATGCCTCGTCGCGCTGGTCGGGGGGCGTGTCGAGGAGCCGCTCGACCTCGTCCCGCGAGGCGACGTACCCTATCTGCTCGATCATCACATCGAAGTCGCCGCCCCAGCTCTTCGGCGAGGTCACCACGCGGAAGCTCGCCCGCACAGATGCGGAGGGTTCGTCGTCCCGCTCGTCCGCCCGGATCCTCAGGTCGTACGCGCCGACCTCGTAGTCGAGCACCCCGAACTCCCGGATAAGATCGGTCCTGAAACCCGACGGCTTGACGGTGTCGGTGAACGTCTCGATGTGCTCGCCCCGCTCGCTCAGCACATCGGTCGTCACATCGTAGACAGCCGCGCTGTCGCCGTAGACCGGAACGCGGACCCGGACCACCGGACGGTCCTCGCCGTAGTCCCTGAGCGGGTTCGGCACGTAGGCACCGCGCTTCCCGTCCGGTCGGATCGAGCGGGCCTCGAAGATCGGCGTACCGAGCGTCACCTTCCCCCGCTCGATCTCGGGGACCATAATGACCCGCTCGATGTAGCCGAAGGCCGGGGTGTCGACGCTCTCGAGCTCCAGCTTCAGGCTGTGCCGGCCGGGACCGACGCCGAGCGAGAGCACGCCGCCGTGGCTCTTCGCGCGCGAGTTCGTGTCGGCATAGCGGTCGACCCGCACCGTCTCGCGCCAGCTGTCGCCCGCGATCTGACGCCCGTCGCCGTCGTAGGCGATGGCCGTCAGGTCGTATCGGGCCACGTAGCCTTCGGGCTCACGCAGGAACACGAGCTCGTCGTAGGGAACCTGGTAACTGATCTCGATGGTGGCCGTGCCGTCGGGGTGCGGTATCGCCGTCGCGTCGCCCTGGAACCGGATCTCACCGAAGCTCGCGGACCCGCCCCGGTCGACCGGCTGGGCCGCGGCCGCGACGGTCAGAAGCGGTATCAGGATGAGGGGAAGGGCTCGATGGAGGGTCATCACTCGTACCTCAGGGCGACGATCGGATCGAGGCGCGCCGCCTTCGACGCCGGGTAGAGTCCGAAGAAGATGCCGACGGACACGGATACTCCTATGGCGAGCGCGACCGACCAGGGCTCCACGGCCGCCGGGATCGGCGTGACGGTCGACACGAACTCGAGAAGCCCGACGGCGACACCGAAACCGAAGAGGCCGCCGAGACCCGAAAGCACCGACGACTCGACGAGGAACTGCGAGAGGATGTCCCTCGAGCGCGCTCCGACGGCCTTCCTGATGCCGATCTCACGCGTCCGCTCGGTCACCGAGACGAGCATGATGTTCATGATGCCCACTCCTCCCACGACGAGCGCGATCGCCGATATTCCTATCATGACGATCCATGTAACGCGGGTCAAGTTCTCGTACATCTCCACGAGCTGCGCCTGTGTGATGAGTTCGAAGTTGTTCGGGTCGTCGGCCCGGAGCCCGCGGCGCGAGCGCAGCAGCCGCTCGACCTGCGCCATGGCATCGTCGATCTCGTCGCCGCTCGTCGCCTTGATCGACAGGCGGGTCGTCAACCTCTCTCCGTAGAGCTTCCGGACCGTCTGGAACGGGATGATGCAGTAATCGTCCATGCTCTGCCCGAACATCTCTCCGAGCGGCTCCATGGTGCCGACGACCCTGAAGCGGCGGCCTCCGATGCGGACGTCCTCGCCGATCGGGTCGTTCGACCCGAACAGGTGCTGCCTGACCGCATCGCCGAGAACCACGACCTGCCGGCGGCGCTCGGCCTCAGGCCTCGCGAAGAAGCGTCCGTCACCGACCTCGCTGTCGGAGATGTACTGCTGTTCCGGCGTCGCCCCCATGATCGCGATCTCACGCGTGGAGACGTTCCGATAGCGCACCTTCTGGCTGACGATCGATTGGGGGGAGATGGCCTCGACCGCGGGACAGGTCTCGAGGATCGCCTCGGCGTCCGCCATCGTGAAGTCAGGACGCCGGGAGTACTCGAGGTACTGCTCCCAGTTGACGTTCGCCGCCGGGAACTTCTGAACGATGAAGGTGTTCGTGCCGAGCTGGCGAAAGACGTCGAGGACGCTCTCGTTAACGCCGGAGATGAGGCCGACCATGGCGACGACGTTCATGACGCCGATCAGGATGCCGACCGAGGTCAGAAGCGACCGCATCCTGTTCGCCCAGATCGCCTTGCCGGCCGCGATGACGTTCTCCCGCATGCGGTCGACACCCGAACGGGGCTCGCGGTGAGCTGCGCCTGGGTTGTCGTTCGGCTGCGTCATCACTCGTACCTCAGCGCTTCGATTGGATTGAGTCGGCCGGCTCGGGACGCCGGGTAGACGCCGAACAGGAGCCCCGTCACCAGCGCGAACCCTGCAGCGAGCGCGACGGAGGTCGGCGTGATCGTAGCCGGGAGCGGCGTCGCCGCCTTGACGAGGAGTCCGAGTCCGGCCCCGACGCCGATCCCCACGGCGCCCCCGAGGAACGTCAGGATGATCGACTCGACGAGGAACTGCATCGTGATGTCGCGCCGCTTCGCTCCGATGGCCTTCCTCACGCCGATCTCCCGCGTCCGCTCCGCGACCGAAACGAGCATCACGTTCATCACGCCGATGCCGCCCACGAGGAGCGCGAGCCCCACGATCCCCGTCATGGCGATGTAGAGCACGCCTGTCAGCGCTTCGTAGGAGCTCATCAGGTCGTCCTGCGTGTTGACGGCGAAGTCGTCCGGCTCGCCCCGCGGCACCTTCCGTCTGAGCCTCATCAGCTGCCGGATGTCGTCGACGGCCTCATTGACAGGCACGCCGTCGGCCGGCTGCGCATCGATCACGACGGAGCGTCTGCTGCCGAAGGCCTTCTCGAAGGTCGTGATCGGGATGATGACGATGTCGTCCTGGCTCGACCCGAGGATCTCCCCCTTGGCCTCGAGAATGCCCACGACCGTGAACCGCTTCCCGCCGATCCTCACGTCGCTGCCTATCGGGTCCCGCACGGGGAAGAGCTCGGCGACGATGTCGGCCCCGATGACGGCGACCTGGCGCCGCCTGTCGACGTCGATGCCTGTGACGAAGCGCCCCTCCTCGACCGGGAAGTTGTCGATCGTCTCGTACTCGGGTGTGCTCCCGCTCACCAGCGTGAACCGGAGCGTGGTCCCGTCGTGCGAGACGTTTCTGCGCGTGTGGATGTTGGGGGCGACGAGACCGATCGACGGCAGACGGCCGACCGCCTCACTGTCCTCCAGGGTGATGTCCTTCCTGCGACCGTAGTCCTCCTCGTCGCCCATCTGGACCCAGGGGTACTTCCCCACAGAGATGATGTCGGTCCCGATCGACTGGAACTGGGCCGCGACGCTGGAGTTCAGGCCCGCGATGAGCGACATGACGGCCACGAGCGCCGACGAGCCGATGACGATGCCGAGCATCGTCAGGGCCGTCCTCAGCTTGTGTGACAGCAGCGTCCTGACCGCGGAGAAGAGCGTCTCACGGAGGTCCATGTCGCTCCCTCATGTGGCTACGTCGCCCGGTCGCTCTCGATGCGGCCGTCGCGAAGTCGGATGATCCGGTGCGCATGCTCTGCGATGTACTCCTCGTGCGTTACGAGGATGATCGTGTTCCCACGCGCACGAAGCTCGTTGAAGATGCCCATGATCTCCTCGCCCGTCCTCGAGTCGAGGTTGCCGGTCGGCTCGTCGGCCAGGATGATCGAGGGCCGGTTGATGAGCGCACGGGCGATGGCCACGCGCTGTCGCTGACCTCCGGAGAGTTCGTTCGGTCTGTGGTGCGCGCGCTCCCGGAGACCCACGGCATCAAGGGTCTCCCACACGCGGTCGGCACGGGACCGGCGGTCGCCGTGACCGTAGATGAGGGGTAGTTCGACGTTCTGGAAGGCGGTCATTCTCGGCAGGAGGTTGAAGGTCTGGAACACGAATCCGATCTCGGCGCTCCTGATGTCGGCCAGGGCGTCGTCATCGAGGGTCGAGATTCCGTGTCCCTTCAGCCGGTAGATCCCGGCCGTCGGGGTGTCGAGACACCCGACGATGTTCATGAGCGTCGACTTGCCCGAGCCCGAGGGGCCCATGATGGCCACGTACTCGTTCTCGTCGACGTTCATATCGATGTCCATGAGCGCGTGGACCTTCTCCGTGCCGACCTCGTAGACCTTCGCGAGGCCCTTCAGCTCGATGAGCACGTGCCGCTCCTTCGTGCGGTTGCCGGTGGTCTACTCGGTCGCTTCATCGGGCGCGTCCTCGGCGTCGATGTTCCCGCCCTCGGTCGTCACTTCATCCTCGTCGTACTCGAGCGCGTCGCCGTTCCGGAGCTCTCTGAGCTCGCGGTAGGGACCCGACACCACGAGCTGTCCGTCCTCGAGCTCGCCCTCGACCTCGATGGAAAGCTCGTCCGCGATGCCGGTAGCGACGGGCACGAAACGGGCCTCCTCGTCCTCGACCACGAAGACACCCTCGATCTCCTCCTCTTCGTCGTCGCGATCACTGCGGAGCCTCCTCGGCTCCTCTGCCTCGTCTTCGTCCTCGCTCCTCTCGAGCTCCGAGGGCTTCCTGAGCGCGACCGCCTGGATCGGGACGTTCAGCACGTCCTCGTGCACGGCCGTCGTGATCTCGACGGTGGCCGTCATGCCGGGCTTGAGAGCCTGGTGCGGCCTGTCGACGCGAACGGTCACGAGGAAGTTCGTCACCTCCTCCTGGGTACCGGCCATGCTCGTCACACCGGAGTTCCCCACCTCGGTGACCGTGCCCGGAAGGAGCGTGTCGGCCAGCGCCTCGACCTCGATCTCGGCCGGCTGGCCGACGCGGACATCGACGATGTCCGTCTCGTCGATCTCGGCCTCGACCTCCATGTTCGGGAGGTCGGATATCGTCATGATCACGG
This sequence comes from Candidatus Effluviviaceae Genus V sp., assembly GCA_014728125.1. Lineage (NCBI taxonomy): Bacteria > Candidatus Effluviviacota > Candidatus Effluviviaceae > Candidatus Effluviviaceae Genus V sp. The sequence goes on along the minus strand of WJMD01000134.1, from coordinate 9,725 downwards.
TGCCCGGCGCGTTCATCGTGCCGGTGACCACGTTCTCGCCCTCCTCGACGTTCAGACGCGTGACGACGCCGTCGATCGGCGAGTGGAAGACCGTCTTGTCGAGCTGGTCCTCGGCGGCCCGAAGCGACGCCTTCGCAGACTCGAGCGACTTGGTGAGAGCCTCGACCATGCGCTGGGCGTCATGCAGATCCTTCTCCGAGGCCAGGTCGAGCCTGTACTGCTCCGTCAGATCCGATAGCTCCCGCTCGGCCGTCGCCAGCTCGGCGCGGGCGCGGTCGACCTGGGCGCGCGACTGCTCCACCTGCGACACGTACCAGACGTCCTCGAGCCGGAGCAGGAAGTCGCCCCGCTCGACCATGTCACCCTCGTCGACACCCAGCTCGGTGATGCGTCCCATGAGGCTCGAGCTGATCTGGACGGTCGTCACGGCCCGTACCCGGCCGGGGCCCGAGACCTTCGCGACGATCGTACCGCGCTCGACGCGGTCGACGTCGACCTCGGTCCGGTCCTTCCGGTCGATCCCCAGGTTCGCCCAGAGCGTCGCCCCGACGATGACGGCGATCGCCACGAGGACCAGGATGTTCCGTCTCTTCTTGTCCATCGGCTCACGGCTCCTCTTCGAAGGTGACGCTATTCCAGGCCGATCGCGTTCAGGAGCTCAGCCTTCGCGATCTCGTAATCGTACCGCGCCTCGACGAGGTCGACACGGGCCTGGGAGTAGGCGACCCGCGCATCGATGAGCTCCAGCATGCTGGCGGCCCGAAGCCTGAAGCGCTCCTCGGAGAGCCTCAGGTCCTCCTCCGCCGACTCGACCGACTGCTCAGCCACGGCGACGCGCTCGCTCTGCTCGACCACCCCGAGACGCGCCGTCTCGATCTCGTATTCGGCGTTCAACCGCGCCTCTCTCAGCACGATCTCGTACTCCCTGAGATTCGACTTGGAGGCGTCGATCGACGCCTTCGTGGCCAGTCCGTTGAAAATGGGGACCGAGACCGAGAGACCGATCGAACGCGAGTAGTTCTCCTTGAAGTCGTCCGTCTCGAGGACATCGCCGAGGTCCTCTCCGGTCCTCGAGTACGACACGGTCAGATCGAGGTCAGGCCACCTGCCGGCCTTCGCCGCCAGAAGCGACCGACGGGCCGCGGTGTAGCTCTCCCTGTATGCCCGGATGTCCGGTCTCCGGGCGATCGCCTCCTCGAGATCGAACTGGAGCATCTCGCGCTCGGTACGCGTTTCCTCCGGATGAGCCACCTCGACAACGCCGTTCGCGGGCACGCCCATCGTCAGGCGGAGCGAGGCCCTGGCCGTCTCGGCGCTCCTCTCGGCCGTGATCAGCGCGAGCTCGGACTGGGCGACCTGGACCTTCGCCTTCAGAAGATCCGACTTCGAGGCCGAACCGAGATCGTAGAGGCTCTGCGTCTTTCTGAGCTGCTCGCGGGCGAGTCCGAGCGCCTCCTCCTGAACGTCTCTGAGTTCCTCCGCCTTCAACAGGCCGTAGTACGCGGACTTCACGTTGAGGATGACCTGCCGGCGTGTCTCCTCCAGACTGAGCTCGGTCGCGGCCCGGCTGTGCAGCGCTCCCGAGATGTTCGCGAACGTCGTTCCGTCGAAGAGCGTCTGCCGGAGCGTGAGACTCCCCGAGGCGGACGTCCCGGACAGCTCATCTCCGTCGGTGACGGTCAGGTTGTCGCCGGTCGAGAGGCCCGCCGAGATGCCGGGGAGGACGCCGGACCAGCTGGAGAGCACGCCGGCATCCGCACTGGAGACCGACTCTCTCGCTCGTGCGAGCGTCGTGTTCCACTCGAGGGTCTGCTCGATACACTCGTCGAGCGTGTAGACCCCGGCGGACGCCGTGCTCCACGCGGCCGCGATCACTACGAGCGCCGCCAGCACGATCATGCCGCGCGGCGCGTTTCCTTCCTTTCTAGCCACCGTATCCTCCAAGGTTCGTAAACGTGAACAGGGCCGTCATGGCGGCCCAGATGATGATGGACGCGGCCGCGGCCTTGCCGGCCTTGACGCGATAACAGACCGCGACGCCGACGGCGATGACCACGTACCACCAGAGCGAGAAGATGTCGAAGCCGCTGAAGAGGAACTTGTAGAGCGTGTCCGACGGCTCGAGGTCGCGGAAGAAGGGGAGCACGGTCGGGCCGGTCTCGACGAATATCGTCTGCCGGGCCACCATGATGGGCAGTTTGACGAGCGGGGCGATGATGCCGGAGATGACCATGGCATAGGCGACGATTGCTCTGGCCCCTCTGAACCCACCCTTGCCCCCCAGCATCTTCACGATCAGATGCAGGACGCCGGCGATGATGAAGAGCATGACGAACACCTGCGCCGCCGCCCCGATGATCCCGGCCGGCACGCCGATGGTCGATGACATATCGATGGCCTCTTCGGCCTGTTCCATCGTCCCGCCGCGCTCCAGCACCGATTCCCGGATCGTATCCTCCTGCATCGGCATGACGATGTTCGGAACGGTGTAGACGGCTACGACGGCGCCGACGACGGCTGCCATGACAACGGGTATCCACCATCGGGTCCGGTCGGTCGTCTTCGCCGGATCGGTCGGATGCGGCCGCCTGAGATTGGCCTCGATTGCCTGGAACGTCCCTTTCGGATCGGTGATGATCCCGAGCATCCACTCCCACGGACTCGGCTTCGCCTCGTTCGGCGAGCTCTCTGCCATCGTCCTCTCCTCGTTCATTGTCTGGCTCCTCCAGCGACAGCGGGCCCGGAACACAACAAAGGGCAGCACGAAGGCCCGCGCTGCCCCTTGAGACTCACTCAACACCTGTCGGGTTTGCCGGTCGTTTCCGCCGCCGACGGCTGCGAGGTGCGCGGCGCGGAAACACGACCGACGGTCGTCTGTTCGCTCGAACCCGGGCCGACTCCCCCGAACCGCCCGGGTCCGGACCTCTGAGGTCCCTGGAGAGCGAACTGGTCTGGACGACGCTCCGCACTGGAACCGGCATGTTGCGCCGTCCGGCCGGTTCGAACTTCCACTGCGATGATTCGACGACAGCCGCGTTCACTCCTCCGCCGCGGCGCGCTCGAGAGCGCTCGCGCCCGTGCGACTGCATCGCCGGTGCGCCGCTCGCGCCCTCTCTAGCCCCGGAGGACGAATCTGATCGGCACAACGATGCGCACCGGTACCGGCACATCGCGCTGCTTCGCCGGCGTGAACTTCCACTGCATGACCGCTTCGATCGCCGCGTCGTTCAGCCCCTCGATGCCCTGAAGGACCTTGGCCTCGACGACGTTGCCGAACTCGTCGACGCCGATCTGCACCATGACGACACCCTCGAGCTCGGACATCTTCGCGAGCTCGGGGTACTCGGGCGGCACCTGCCTCACGACCTGAGGCGGGGTGTCGTAGGCAGTGAAGAACTCGGTCCTTGTGGGCGGCGGCGGAATCTCCGGCGGCGCCTCGATGTCAAGCTCCGTCGAGGCAATGGTCTCCTCTGCGGTCGCCTCCTCGCTCGGCTCGATCTCCGTCGGGACCTGGGGCTTCGCCTCCTCCTTCGGAGGCGGCGGCACCTTGATCTGGTCCGGGATCTCGACCGCCACGATCTCCTGTCGCTCCCGGAGCTTGTAGGGCTTGACCTGGATCTCCGGGATGAGCAGGAACATCAGAGCGTGGATCACGATCGCGACGATGACCGCCAGACGGAACGTCCTCGGGTAAGCGTCCTTGAGACGCTGTTCCGCGGTCATGTGCATCTGAAGATAAGGACTCATCTATCTGCCTCGCGATTCCTGGCGTCCGCGTTCGCTGAGGGCGAAACCGCTACCCTTCCTGTGGCTGCGTCGTGAACGAGACCCTGAGCGCGTTCGCCAGCTTCAGCCTGTCCATAGCCAGGTTGACCACCTGGTATGAGGCATCCTCGTCCGTGTTGAACGAGACGATCAACGCGGGGTTCTCACGGATCTTCCTGAGGATCATCGGCTCGATGTCCTGAACGTCGATGATCAGATCGTCGATGGAGATCGTGCCGTTCCTGTCGATCCAGATGTGCGCCACCTTCTCACGGGGGATCTTCTCGCCGGCCTCGGACCTCGGCAGCGTGATCGCCAGGCCCTGCTCCAGCTTGAAGATCGTCGTCACCATGAAGAAGATGATCAGCAGGAACGCGATGTCCGCCATCGACGACGTCGGGATCCTCGCGCCACTCCCTGCTTTTCTGTTCAGCTGCACTTCTTCACCTCCGACCGCCTACTGCACCTCGAGCATCTTGAGCGAGATGCGTTTCTCTCTCTTGACACCGGCAGCCTCAACCTCGTTGTAAGCCAGCATCACCTCATCGAGCGCGTTGATCATGTTCCCGTACGGAGCCTCGGGATGAGTCTCCAGGGAGATGATCAGATTCTCGTTCTCGGTGAGCCGCTCCCTCACGAGGCCCTTGAGCTGCGAGAGGGGCGTCGACGTCTCCTCGACGTCGATGAAGTAGGCGCCGGTTCTGCCTGTGACGATCTGCAGGACGTTCGACCGCTTCACCTGCTTGACGTCGCCCTGCTTGCTCGGAAGGATGAGCGGCAGGCCGACCTCCGGGAACGTCGTGCTCACGATGAAGAAGACGAGAAGCAGGAAGGCGACATCCGACATCGAGGATTCGCCGACCAGTTCGGCCGAGATCTTCGATCTCTTCTTGAAGTGTGCCATATCGGTAGCCTTCCTCGTGCTGCTCTGTCGCGTGTCCTCTGGACGAGCCGCGGACCCGGTCCGCTACTCTCCGGACTCCATGGTCGCCAGTGTGTCGACCAGCTCGGCGGCGCTGTCCTCCATCTCGACCACAAAGCGGTCGATGCGCTGCACGAACAGGTTGTGACCGATCTGCGTCGGAACGGCGATGATGAGACCCGTCATCGTCGTGATGAGGGCCTCGGAGATACCACTCGCGACGAGCTTGGCGCTGACCTGCTCGGCCTGCGCGATCGCCTCGAACGCCGAGACCATGCCGGAGACCGTTCCCAGGAACCCGACGAGCGGCGCGACGTTCGCGACCGTCGCCAGGATGATCAGGCCTCGCTCGAGGAACGACATCTCGATGATGCCCGCCGTCTCGATGGCCTTCTCGACCGCGACGGTGCCCTTCTTCGCCTGACGGAGTCCCGCGTGCAGGATCTGCGGAATGGGACCGGTCGTGTCGGCGCAGATCTGGACGGCCTCCTCGTACTTCCCGCGCTTGAGCGCTCCGACCACCCTCTCCATGAGGCTCTTGACGTCGGCCTTGGCCCGCTGGAGCGTGATCGCGCGCTCGATGATCACGGCCAGGCCGATGATCGCGAGCACCAAAAGGGCCCACATGAAGTTGCCGCCCTTATTGAAGAACTCGACGAGCCCGCTCTGAGCGAAGCCGGACTGCGGCTGCGGCTCAGGCTCGGTGGGTTCCTCTTCCATGGCGGCGGCCAGCGTGTCAACGGCCGTCGTGTCGACAGCCGCTGTGTCCACGGCCGTGGTCTCGGTCATGGCCTCTTCGCCCATCGTCTCATCCATCTGGGCCGAAGCGGGCATGACGGTGCAGAGAGCCACAAGCACCACGAGCGCCGTCGAGATGATGAAGTGTCTCTTCATTGCCGCGCATCTCCTCCCCGATCGCGCCGTCCGCCCCTTACGGACTGCGCGAAGCCTCGGTTTGTCACCTGCTCTCAAGAATGCCTGCCGGGAACCTGACTCCCGGACGTCACCTCCGGATCCCCCTGCGGTCCGCGCCCTTCGGAACGCCCAGACGGGAGCGCCGCACGGGACTGAACCTCGGCACCGGCGCTGCCGATACCAGAGCACACACGGGCTCAGCGCACACGATCGCACGCCTTCAGTCCGGTCTTGGTTCAGGGGAGGGATTCTACACACCGGCTGATGAAGTGTCAACCAGTTTTGTTCCAACTCAAAGCTAGCACAACTCTTGCGGGCGCGCAACCCTCACGTTCGGCCGCCCTTTTTGGGTTGACACCTCAGGGGCTCAGGGTATAATGATTTGTGTATCCCCCCCATGCCCGGAGAGGTCTCCGTGGGGGGGGCATGACCATCCGGCCGTGGAGCACACGGTCGGCGGCGGCCCCGCCCCGCTCGGCTGACCCGCGGATCACTTATCGATTCCGGAGGACACGCTACCATGACGTTGTACAGAACACCGGCAGCCCGCGTACTCATGTTCCTGGTACTCGGCGTGGCAGTGGTCGGGATGCTCTTCCTGAGCGGATGCCGGAAGAAGGACGAGGTCTTCATCGACACGAACCTCGCCCCCGACACGCGCCTCACCAGCGCACCGGGGCCGCTCGACCAGGCGAACTACCGTGTCCATATGTACTGGGAGGGAAGCGATCCCGACGGGTACGTGAACGGCTTCTTCTACGCGTGGGACGACACCATCGGAACGGCGTGGGAGTTCACCTCGGCCACCGACAGCCTTTTCAAGGCCGTGATCGACACGGCCGGCGAAACGCGTCGCCACACGTTCTACGTGCGCTCTGTCGACAATGAAGGCAAGCTCGATCCGTCTCCCGCGAGGATCCGGTTCGACGCCTGGACCGTCGTCCCGGTCGTGGACTCGCTCCGCCGCCTCGAAGGTCCCCTCGACCCAACGAGTCCGATCTACGATCCGACGGCCAAGGACACCGTTCTCATGGGCACGCCGTGCCAGTTCGCCTGGACGGGATACGATCCCGACGGTGAGGGTGCACCGGTCGAGTTCAGCTACCGCCTCGACAGCAACCCGTTCACGGACTGGAACGACGTGACCACCGCCGAGGTCGACGACATCTCGAGCGGAACGCACTTCTTCTACGTCAAGGCGCAGGACGAGACGGGCGCCGAGAGCTTCCCGGAGAACTACAAGTTCGTCATGAACTACTCGCCCGACAGCCAGCTCATACTCCCCGAGGAGGAGAGCGGGACGCTGACGGTGTCCGACGGCGACACCATCTGGTTCGAGTGGGAGCTGCGGGACAGGGAGGAACTCGAGGGCCTCGAGGGAGGCGTCGTCGAGGTCTGGATCAGGCTGGACAGAACGCTGTTGCTCCGCCTGCCGCTTGACAACCCCGGGTACGAGAACCGCTGGTACTTCACATCGTCGGTCAGCCCTGATGACCCGCACTACATCAAGAGCCAGAACGAGCCGACCGGCGGCAACCGGCCGCACACGTTCACGATCTACGCGAAGGACGTCGAGAATCGCTTCGAGACCCCGAGTCAGAATCCGGACGACCGCGAGCAGTACGTCTTCTGGTACAACTACCCGCCGACCACGGAGATCATCCAGCCGGCACCCATGGAGACCGTCGCCTGCTGGAGCTGGGCGGACAGCACGCTCACCCCGAGCACCTTCACGATCGAGTGGGATGGGACGGACGTCGACGGTTCGATCGAGGCGTACCAGTATGTCTACGACCCGCGGTTCTGGGGCTACGTGTCGTCCTCGGACAACAGCGTCACCTATCCCAACGAGCAGCTCCCGCTCGTGACACCGGACGGCGCGCTGCCGTTCACGCCGGGAGTGCATGAGTTCCGGGTACGCTCGAGGGACCAGAGTGACTGCTGGGAGGAGAACTACCAGATCATCCAGTTCTACATCGGCGAGTGTGAATAGCCCCCCTTTCGAGCAACGCTAGCAGGTCCTGGCGACAGGAAAGAAAGGACGAGAGAGACATGCGTTCGGCCAGACGATTCCTCGGACTGCTCGCACTGATCGCCCTTGTGGCGAGCGCCTTCATCGGGGGGTGCAGCAAGTTCGACCCGGGCGATCCGAATGACAACATGGCACCCGAGACCACGCTTTCGTTCTCACCGGACGAGGGAGACACCGCGAACTATGAGGTCCGGATGAACTGGTTCGGGTGGGACGTCGACGGGAAGATCGACTACTACCAGACGGTCTGGGACTGGCCCGACTCGCTCGTCGACCCCGTGGAGGGCGTCGATTGGGACCAGGTCGAGTGGCGCACCGTCATCAGTACGGATAGCGTCTTCTACGTCGACGCCTCGGCCGAGACGGTTACGACCGCCAAGGGATTCCAGCAGCACCGCTTCGCTGTCCGCGCCGTCGACGACGAGGGCGCCTGGGATCCGACGCCCGAGGAGGTCGCCTTCACCGCCTTCACATTCGTGCCCGACACCGACATTCTCAGGGGACCGGCGACAGTGACCGGAACCATGGTGTCGTTCGAGTGGACGGCCGTCGACCGCGACGGCGTCATCATCGGCTACATGTACCGACTGTCGCGACAGGAGGACGGCGAGTGGTTCCCGGTGGTCGAGAGCGACACGCTCTCGGCGGAGGAGACCGAGGTCATCTTCGGTCCGATCTCCGGCAAGCACCGCTTTGAGGTCTGGGCGATAGACGACGCCGGTGCATTCGACAGAACACCGGCCACGTCGATCTTCACATCGAACCCCGACCTGGCTCTCGGTCCCCAGCTCTTCGTCAGATCCAATGTGTTCGGGACCTTCAGGTTCAGAGGCCCGACCTGGCCGACGGAGTTCAACATCCCCGAGCCCATCTTCCTCGGCGAGCGCCTCCGCTTCGATTGGGCCGCCACGGCGGAGAGCTACGGCGGCGAGGTCGTCGGCTACCGCCACGCCTACGATGACACGACGATCTGGCCCGCCTGGTCGATCTTCGACAAGGAGTTCGCTGTGACGCCGGATGTCGGCGTCCACTCCCTGTTCGTCCAGTCGATCGACAACGCGAACGCGGTCACGAGGTCCCGCATCACGTTCGAGGTGGTCGAGGCGAGCCTCGACGACTACATACTCATCGTCGATGACTACGACCTCAACGAGGGTCTGGGCCTGTGGGAGACCGACAGCGCGAGGGACCTCTTCTACTTCGAGCTCACGGCGCCCTTCGAGCGTGAACGCGTCGTCTGGACGCCCGAGCAGCAGCTGGAGGAGAACCTCCCCCAGCCGCCGGACGTCGAGGCTCTCGCCAACGCGTCGACCGTCATCTGGTACGCCGACGGTGAGCCCATCGACGACCCGGGTAGCGCGCCGGTCCTGTGGAGGACATTCCACGCCTCCGACGTCGTCTACAACGCCCTCTCCGGATACGTCCGAGTCGGCGGGAACCTCGTACTGAGCGGGTTCAAGGGCATCGGGGCCATCGCCGACGTGGCGACCTACACACCGCAGAACGGCGACCCGATCGAGCCCACTGCGTCCGACACCCTGAAGAACATGACCTTCCTCAGGGACTTCCTGCACGTCGGCTACGCCGTGAACAGCGGGAAGAACTCCAACAAGAACGCACCGTACTCGTACGGCTACTGCTTCCACGGCGCCGAGCCGACCGCGGAGGGCGCAGCACTCGGCTTCAACGGCGTCTACATCGACAGCGTCGGGCCGTCGGGATGGCCCAGCCGCGGGAAGTGGCCGTTCTACACGTTTGGCGGCGGAGGTGGAGCCTACCTGAGGTGCGGACCTCTCGAGGTTGAACGGGTCGAGCCCTATCAGAACTCGGCCGTGACGATCTTCGAAATGGACTCCTTCATCAACCCGCAGTTCGAGGGAGCCCCGTGCGGGCAGCTCTATCTCTCTGGGACGAATCACAGCAACGTCGCCTACTTCGGGTTCCCGTTCTACTATCTGCAGACCGCCCACGCGCGCGACCTCGTCGACAGGCTGCTGACCTACATGGGCGAGGAGAAGGTCGCGGTCGAGTAGCGCAGGACCCACTGACAGAACAGACAGCGACGCGCCGGAGCCTCAGTGAGGCTCCGGC
>WJMD01000133.1 GCA_014728125.1 Candidatus Effluviviaceae Genus V sp. | reverse complement strand
GAACGGAATGTAGTCCGCAAGACCCTGCTTCGACAGACACAGCGTCATCGCCGCCGTCAGCGTCGACTTCCCGTGGTCAACGTGCCCGATCGTGCCCACGTTCACGTGGGGCTTGGTCCTCTCGAACTTCTCCTTCGCCATCATCTCCCCCTTGAAGGAGTCTCAACCCCTGGGGGCCTCGACGGGCCCGTAACGGTGAGATCCCATGGTCCTGTCTACGCCGTCAGACGTGGAGCCCACGACCGGGATTGAACCGGTGACCTCATCCTTACCAAGGATGCGCTCTACCGACTGAGCTACGTGGGCATACGCATATACCGACAGGTCACCGGCCCTCTCGGCGCTCCGAATCAGAGCCGAACTCCGAGTATACCCGAATGATCCTGCGTTCGTCAACTCCCGTCTTTCGACGGGAGGGGAACATTCTGGAGCGGGAAACGGGACTCGAACCCGCGACCCTCAGCTTGGAAGGCTGATGCTCTAGCCAACTGAGCTATTCCCGCACCGACCTTCCCGATCCTCCAGGAACGAAGCCCGTATGGTGGGGAGGGGAGGATTCGAACCTCCGAAGGCTTCGCCGACAGATTTACAGTCTGTTCCCTTTGACCACTCGGGAACCTCCCCGGGCAGTGCACGCCGCCGCGTCGCTCGGGCGGCGCATCGGTGCTTCGTCACCAATGCATCTGGAGCTGGCGAGAGGACTCGAACCCCCAACCTCCTCATTACAAGTGAGGAGCTCTACCATTGAGCTACGCCAGCCCGAATCCACAGCTCGGTCCGGCGGGTGGCTTGAAGGCGAAGACACCGCCAGCTACGAATGGATGAGTTTAGGCGAGATGAGGGGCCGTGTCAACCCCGAATGACTGTTCAGAAACCTCGCAGGCACGCGGGTCCGGCCCCGGGTGTGACCGCGGTCACTCTCCCCGACCGGTCTTCCTCACGACGGGACCCTCGGGAAGGTCCTCCACGGCGTAGCCGGCCTCGGCGATCCGGTCCCTGAGTTCGTCCGCCCGTCCCCAGTCCTTCGAGGCGCGGGCCTCGGCGCGCTCCTCGACGAGCTTCCTGACCTCGTCCGGAACGTCGTCCTCCTCCCCTCCCAGCTCGGGCAGAATACCGAGAACGTCCGAGAGCTCCCGGAGCGTCCGCCGGTCCGCACGGAGCGTCGCCTCGTCGGCCCCTGCCTCAACCTCCTGGTTGATGAGCCTGACGGCCTCGAAAAGATGTCCGATCGCCTGCGCCGTATTGAGGTCGTCGTCCATCGCCTCGATGAACCGGTCCCGGACCGCAGCGACGCCGTCTGAGGGCTCGCCTCCGGAGTCGTCGTCGCTCTCGGGACCCACCGATCGCTCGAGTGTCCGGAAGAGGTTCTCGAACCGCTCGATGGCCGTCTCGGCTTCGGCCAGCCGCTCGTCGGAGAACTCGATCTCTGAGCGGTAGTGCGTCGACAGCAGGTAGAAGCGCACGACCTCCGACGGGAAGCGCCGCGAGATCTCCTCCATCGTCCGGAAGTGACCGGTCGACTTCGACATCTTCTCTCCGGCGAGGTTGACCAGGCCGTGGTGGACCCAGTGATTGACGTACGGCCGGCCCGTCGCGGCCTCGGCCTGAGCCATCTCATTCTCGTGGTGTGGGAAGATGAGCTCAGTGCCGCCCCCGTGAATATCGAAGTGGTCACCCAGGTACTTCCTGGACATCGCCGAGCACTCGATGTGCCAGCCCGGCCTGCCCTTCCCCCACGGACTGTCCCAGGAAGGCTCGCCCTCCTTGGCGGCCTTCCAGAGACAGAAGTCCTCGGGGTGGCGCTTCTTCTCGTCGAGCTCGACGCGCTCGCTCGCACCGGCCAGCAGGTCCTCGAGACGCTTCTTGGACAGCTTCCCGTACTGCGGCCAGGACTTTACCTCGAAGTAGACGTCGCCCCCGGATTCGTAGGCGTGGCCCTTCTCGATGAGCATCTGCACCAGGTCGATGATCTCATCGATGTGCTCCGTCGCACGCGGATAGACGTCGGCCGGGACCGCTCCGAGGAACTCGAGGAAGTCCATGAAGCGCTTGATGTTCTCCTCGGCTATCTCGAGATAGCCGACACCGCGCTCGGCGGCCTTGACGATGATCTTGTCGTCTATGTCCGTGAAGTTCATGACCATCGTCACATCGAAGCTGCGGTACGAGAGATACCGCTTGAACACGTCGGCGACGAGCGCCGCCCGCATGTGACCGATGTGCGGCTCCGACTGGACGGTCATGCCGCAGAAGTACATGGCCACCCTGCCCTCGCGGACGGGCTCGAACTCCTTCTTCTTCCCGGCGAGCGTGTCGTAGATCCTCAGCATCCGACGCCCTCCCGACGTCCTGTTCAGCAGACCCCTGTCCGCATCATTCGCTCAGTGCCCTCGCCGCGAGCGCGCGTGCCCGCTGCTCGATCACCGGGCCGCCCGCCCTGCCGTCCTTCATGCAGGCGCTTCCGACGATGATCCCATCGGCCGCCTCGAGCACGCCCGCGATCGATGCCTCCGTCACGCCGCTCCCGACGTAGACCGGAACCTGCGGTAGCGCGGTCCGGATCCGCTCGACGTCGTCGAGCGGCGCCGGCGTCCCGGTCGCTTCGCCCGTGACGATGAGCGCGGAGGCCTTCCCGCGCTCGACCGCGTCGGCCGCGGCCCGCTCGATGTTCACGGGGACGAGCGGCTGTGCGTGCTTGACGTGCACGTCGGCGAAGACGACCAGACCGGGGGCGTCCCGGGCGATGGCCCGGAGCGTCGCGGCCGCCTCCCCCTGGATGAGCCCCTGGTCGGTCACGGCGGCGCCCGTGTGGACGTTCACGCGAATGAGGCTCGCTCCCGTCGCCGCCGCAACGGCGACGGCCGAGAGCGCGTCATTCCTGAGAACATTGACGCCCAGCGGCAGGCCGACGGCGGCCGACACGGCGGCGCCGACGGCGGCGAGACCGGCGACGGCGCCACGGCCCGCGAACCCACGTTCGAACGGCCCGTCGCCGTAGTTCTCGATGATCACGCCGCTGAAGCCGGCGCGCTCGTAGGCGCCGGCGTCCGCCACGGCCCGGTCGATCACCGTCCGCATGTCTCCCGACCAGCCCGGGCTGCCGGCCAGGGCGCCGACGTGCACCACGCCGATGAGGTGCGGCCGGTCGCCGAGGACGCTCTCTATGACGCTCATCTCACCGCCGAATCTACCTTGTGAGCTTCTTCACCGTCTTCGCGTCCAGCTTCTTCGTCAGCGCGAGCAGGAGCTTCACGAGGGCGTCGTAGTCCTTCCTGTGGATGACGCCGACATGTCCGTGAATGTAGCGCGTCGGCACGACGAAGGTCTGGCAGGGCACTCCCTGCCGATTGAACTGGATGGTGCCGCTGTCGGTTCCGCCCCGCGTCAGTGCGGTCAGGCAGTACGGGATCTTCTCCTTCTCGGCCGTGTCGATGACGAAGTCACGGAGCCTGCGGCTGGGGATGGCGCTGCCGTCGTAGACCATGATCCCGACGCCGCCGCCGAGGTCCTCGCCCGCGCCGTCCGTGCCGGGCGTGTCGGTGGCGATCGTCACGTCGACCGCGAATGCGACGTCCGGGTCGACGAGGTTGGCGCTCGTCCGCGCGCCGCGCAGTCCGACCTCCTCCTGCACCGTGCCCACGCCGTAGAGCGTGTTGGGATGGGTCTTGCCCGCCTTGGTCAGCACGTCGATGACGGCCGCGACGCCGATGCGGTCGTCCCAGGCCTTGGCGGCGTAGGTCTTGGGGTTCCCGAGGATGGTGAAGTCCGAGATCGGGATGATCGGGTCGCCCGGACGGACGCCGAGCTTCTTCTTCACATCGAACTTGTCGGCGGCCCCGACGTCGATGTACATGTCCTTGATGTTCAGGACCTTCTTCCGCTCCTCGGGCTCGAGGACGTGCGGCGCCTTCGACCCGATGATGCCGACGAAGTCGCCCTTCCGGGTGCGGACGCGGACCCTCTGCGACAGAGCGACGTGGCCCCACCATCCGCCGACCGGCAGGAATTTGATGAAGCCCTCCTTCGTCACGGACTTGACCATGAAGCCGATCTCATCCATGTGCCCGGCGATCATCACCCGGGGGTCGTCCGTCTTGCCCTTCTTCTTCGCCACGAGGCTTCCGAGCTTGTCGTAGCTGATCTCCGCCAGGTCGCCGAGGTGCTCCTCCATGATGTCCGCGACCTCGTCCTCGAAGCCGGAGATACCGTTGGCCTCGGTCAGCTGCTTGAACAGGGTCTCTGTCTTATCCACGCGTTCGTCTCCTCTTCACAGGTCTCTCTCTCTCTGGGCGGAAACGCCCCGGGAACGACCGTCGAGCCTACCAGCAAACGACGCCCGAAGTCCAGTCCCCCGGTAGGCTACGCCGGGTTGCGCCGGGGCGCCGAGCGTGGAACGTATCTTGCAAATCGATAATGCTTGCGAATGCACGGAGAACCGCATAGAGTTGTCGGCCGGTCACGCGCCCGGCGCCGGCCGGGCGGGACCGCCGACCTCAGAGACGGCCGACACGAGCTCTGGCAGCGAGGGAACCGGGGGGCGGACGTGATCAACGTGGCCTTGATAGGCGCGGGAAACTGGGGCAAGAACCTCCTTCGAACGCTCCATCAGATGAGGGGGGCCGAGCTCTCCACCTGTTGCGACGCCGACCTCGACCGCTGCAAGAACAGGCTGAACGGCTTCCGCGGCATCGCCATCACCGGCGATCCGAAGGAGGTGTTCCGGGACGACAGCATCCAGGCGGTCGTGATCGCCACCCCCGTCCCGAGCCACTTCGAGCTGGCCCACGAGGCCATCCTGGCGGGCAAGGACGTCCTCGTCGAGAAGCCGATGACGCTCGCGCTCGACGACGCCGAGAGGCTCGTGGCAGCGGCCGAGGAGCGGGACCGCATCCTCATGGTCGGGCACCTTCTCGAGTATCACCCCTGCGTTGTCCGCATGAAGGAACTCCTCGAGTCCGGCGAGCTCGGCAAGCCGTACTACATGTACTCCCAGCGCCTGAACCTCGGCCGTATCCGCAAGGATGAGAACGCGCTCTGGAGCTTCGCACCTCACGATATCTCGATCATCCTGCACATCCTCGACCTGGAGCCGGAGACGGTCTCCGCGAGGGGGGCAGCGTACGTGCGGTCGAACGTCGAGGACGTCGTCTTCCTCGATATGCGCTTCCCCGACGGCGTCGTCGCACACGTCCACGTATCCTGGCTCGACCCTCACAAGGTCCGCAGGACGACGCTGGTCGGCAGCAAGAAGATGGTCGTGTTCGACGACATGGAGCCCGCGGAGAAGGTCCGCATCTACGACAAGGGCGTCGAGCCCAACGGCCGTTTCGTCGGGTACGCGGAGTCGCTCTCCCTGCGCTTCGGAGAGGTCGTCGTCCCCGCCATCGCCATGCAGGAGCCGCTGCGACTGGAGTGCGAGCACTTCCTCGAGTGCGTTCGCGAGAGGCAGCGTCCGAGGTCCGACGGCCACGACGGGCTGCGCGTCGTGCGCGTCCTCGACGCGGCTCAGCGCTCGCTCAAGAACAACGGCACGCCGATCGACCTGTCCGGCTGAGAAGACCCTCCAGAAGAGCAACACGGTGGGGCCCGCTCGGGGTCCATCACGCAGAACACGCTGCGAAAGGGAGAACCGAATCGTGGAACGGTACGTTGACCCCGCGGCCGTCGTGGGTGACGGCACGACGATCGGACGGTTCACCGTCCTTGAGGCAGACGTCACTCTGGGAAGAGACTGCCGGATCGGGCACAACGTTGTGATCCGCCGGGGCACGACGGTCGGGTCGAGCGTCAGGATCGATGACAACACAGTCGTCGGCAAGCTGCCGATGAAGGCTGCGAACTCGGCGACGACCGACGGCGGGACGGTCCCGGGCGCCGAGATCGGCGACGAGGCGATCATCGGGTCACAGGTCGTCATCTACGCGGGGTGCCGCATCGGCAGGAGGGTCCTCGTGGCCGACCTCGCGTCGATCCGCGAGGACGTTACAGTCGGGAGCTACACGATCGTCGGGCGCGGCGTCACCGTGGAGAACAAGTGCACCATCGGACGCTACTGCAAGCTCGAGAGCGAATCATACATCACGGCCTACTCCGAGATCGGGGACCGTGCGTTCGTCGCCCCACAGGTCGCGACCTCGAACGACAACTACGTCGGCAGGACCGAGGAGCGCTTCAAGCACTTCAAGGGTGTGGTCGTGGAGAGGGGCGGCAGGATCGGTACCGGCGCCGTCGTCATGCCGGGGAAGACCATCGGAGCCGACGCGCTCGTCGCGGCGGGATCGGTCGTCACGAACGACGCGCCGCCGCGGAAGATCGTGATGGGGTGCCCCGCGAGACCCCTGCGGGACGTTCCTGAGGAACAGCTTCTGGAGAATCAGGGCTGGGAGGACGAGAAGGACGACTGACCTCGTCATCCCCGTCGCCCGCCACCCGGCGCAGCACATCGAGCATCCTGAAAGCGGCGGCGTTGCGGCAGAACTCGCCCTCCGCCGCGTTGCGCCCGTTCGCTCCCATGATCGCAGCCAGGTCCGGGTCCGACTTCAGTCTCCGGATGGCGGCCGCCATCTCGAGCGGATACTCCGGCTTCACGGTGATCCCGCACCGTGCCTCGTTGACTATCGACGCGCTCTCCCCCATGACGGCATGCACGATCGGCCGGCCGACGGCCATCGCCTCGAAGATCTTCGAGGGGATGACGTGCCGGAAGAGCGGATCGTCCTTCAGGTGAACGAGGACCGCGTCGCTCGCCGCCAGAATGGCGGGGACATCCTCTCTCGGCTGCGCCTCGAGGAAAGACACGTTGTCGAGCCTCATGTCGGCCGCCCGGTCGACGAGCTCCTCCCTGCGGGCGCCCTCCCCGACGATCAGCAGATGGACGCCGTCGCCCGACAGCATCTCGGCAGCCTCGAGCACATGCTCGAGCCCGTGAGCCATGCCGATCGTCCCGACGTAGGTCGCGACGAACCTGTCGGACGGTATTCCGAGCCGGTGTCGTACGCCGTTGTCCCGCCGATCGGGACGGAACCCGCCCAGGTCGACCCCGTTCCGCACGACGGCGATCTTCCCGGGGTCGATGCCGCGACCGGCCAGGATCGAACGGAACGACTCGGTCACCGACACGATGCAGTCGGCCCGCCGGTACAGATGGTGGGCCAGGCGGCCCAGCATCCCGACGACCGGCCCCTCCCCGACCGCTCCCACCGCCGTGATCGACTCCGGCCACAGGTCGCGGAGTTCGAAGACGAACGGAGCGCGTCGGAGACGTGCGACGATACACGCGGCGACCGCCGTGAAGAACTGCGGCGAGGTTCCAACGACGACGTCCGGGCGTTCCTCGGCGCAGGCGGCCGGGACGGCCGTGAAGAGGAAGCTCAGGTAGTCCAGTGTGCGCCGCACGAGTCCCTTGTTCGGCGCGACGTACGTCCAGACCCGCACGACCCGGATCCCGTCCACATACTCCACGCTCCTGGGCCTGTTCCTGTACCCTTCGTAGATGCGGCCCACCGGGAAGTTGGGAACCCCCGTGACGACCGTTACGGCGTGACCGGCCTCGGCCCAGACGCGCGCATGCTCGAACGTCCGCACCGCGGGCGCGTTCGTCTCGGGCGGGAAATTGTCGGTCAGAAAGAGAATGCGCATCATCGAATCGCCTGCGTGTCTCTCAACCAGTACAGGGAACCGTCCTGTTATCATGCATATCGCGCGCCAGCGACGACGGTATGGCTCCCCGTCCCGTCGTGGTGGAAGAACCGGACCGCGCGGTGCGTTCGGTCCGGGACCGACCGCACCATGGACCACTATATGTCAGGAGAGCACGCTCACGGCAAGCGAAAAGGCGTCCGGGACCGTGCACAAAGAGAGAGGCAGGGCCCGTCAGGGGGCCCTGCCTCGTGATGTTCGCTCTGTCTCTGTCGGGGCGTTCGGACTACTTCCTGAACCTGCGCCGGACGATGCCGGCCATGCCCAGGAGCCCGGTCCCGAGGAGCAGCATCGTCCCCGGCTCCGGGACGACGGTCTCGCCGTCGAACGAGCCGTCGAGGTTGATCACGTCGTTGCGGCAGCCCATCGTCCACTCAAGCCCGACGACGTCGCCGGCACCCGGATCGTTGAGCATCCACCGCGGCACGCTGACCTCGATGACGTAGGTGCCGTAGCCGCGCTCGACGATGCCGGTATCGTAGATGTCGAGGCTCGCGTTGCCGAGCGACGTCCCGCCCGAGAAGTTCGTCGGGCCGGTCTCGGCCAGGAAGATGGAGTTCGACTGGTACCAGTCGCCGGCGTCCGTGTCGGCAACGAGTCCGGTGGCTCCGTCGATGTCGATCCCGTAATCGCGCGGACCGCCGCCCAGATCGAGGGCGAGGTCGCCGGGATGGATGACGTCGCCGAGGTAGAACACGCCGCCCGGGGTATTGAACGATGTCACGATCGCCATGTAGGCGTTCGACGCGTCGTTGTCGAAGTACATCGCCTCGATGTCGAACTGCTCTCCACCGTGCGCCGGACGCAGGAAGTGAGCACTCCAGTTGTCGTCGACGAAGTAGTCGGCCGTCGCGCTCGTCGGCGTCCAGTCGTGGGAGAACGCGCCGCTGCCGTCAACGGCCAGGTCGACGCCGAACCAGTCGGACAACAGACTGGCGCTCGCGGGGACGGCCGCTGTCAGAAGCAGGGCGACCATTCCAAGTATCACGATCGGCCTCATGATGAACCTCCTGTTCGAGGCGCCGAACGCGCCCCTGTCCCAATGTGTCTCTTGTGGCCTCAAGGACAATACTATCACAGGCGGGGTCGCTTGACAAGAGTAAATACATGGGTACTGTGGCGGTCCGCTCCAGCACCCGGGCCGCTCTCCACGGCCGCTCCGCCCCCGACTCGCTCCCTGAAGCCTGTAAG
Organism: Candidatus Effluviviaceae Genus V sp.; assembly: GCA_014728125.1. Taxonomy (NCBI): domain Bacteria; phylum Candidatus Effluviviacota; family Candidatus Effluviviaceae; species Candidatus Effluviviaceae Genus V sp. The sequence goes on along the minus strand of WJMD01000133.1, from coordinate 3,187 downwards.
TACCTGGCCGAAAGGCATTTAGGGACGCGATGCGAGAGCTTCCCGCACTGCATTTTCCATGATGCGCCATCGTGTGCGCCATGTCAAGCCGGAATGGGTCCAGTGAGCGGCCCCTGCGACGCCTCCGCACGCGTCCCTGGTCCGGCGGGCACCATGCCGGCAGGGCCGCAGGGACACCGTGCCGGCAGGCTCAGGGCAGATCAGACGTGGGGGCCATGAGCAGGGTCAGTGAAGGACCGTCACCTTCCGCCTGGCTTCGATGCCGCCGGCTCGGAGGCGGCACAGGTAGATGCCGCTCCCGACGGGCGCGCCGCGGCCGTCCAGACCGTCCCAGACGAGCCGCGTCTCGCCGGACGCGCCGCCGGAGGCGGCGATACTCCTGACGAGGCGGCCGTCGACCGAGTAGACACTCAGCGTGGCCGGCTCGCTCCCAGGCGGTGCGACGAAGCTGAAGGAGACCCTCCCCCTCGTGGGGTTGGGATAGGCCTCGAGCAGCAGCTGATGCTCGGACGAGAGGCTGAAGTCGACCTCCGCAGGTTCGGAGAGCTCGCTTTCGTTGCCCGCCGTGTCGACCGCGGTCACCGTGTACCAGTAGGTCCCCTCGGCGACCGACCGGTCCACGTAACGCGGCGACGTCACGAGCCCGTGGTTGATGCGCACGCCCCGGGCCTCGTCCCCCGCCCGAGCCCGATACACCTGGTATCCCCAGAGATCGTCCGCGCCGGTGTCCTCCCACTCGACCACGACGTCCCGGGCGACCGTTCTCGCCGCGACGCCCGCCGGCGCCGGAGGCGGCTCGGTGTCGGGAAGCTCGGGGTCGTCGGGATCGTCCGGATCACCCGGCTCGTCGAGGGGTGCCTCGGTCCGGAAGCAGCAGTCGTCGGAGTAGGTCGTGTCGCCGTGCGCTCCGACCGCCACGATCCTGTAGTGATAGACGGTCAAGCTCTCAAGCGAGGAGAGTGAGGCTTCGTAGACGTACCGGGGAACCCGCCACGCCGGCTCGCCGGGGCAGGTCTGTCCGTAGGACGTGTCCGCGCCCCACTCGATCCATGTCGTGCACGGGCGGTCGATCGTCCATCGCACAAGCGAGGTCGACTCCGTCGTGAGCGCGGTCCCCGATGAGACGATCCTTGGCCCCATCGACTTGACGAGGCCGTAGGCGGGCGCCGAGGTCTCGAACGCGTGCGAGTCGCAGCTCGACGTGTCGGCCCCGCACGCGCTTCTGACCATGAAGGTGTACTCGAGACGCGGTACGACAGGTCCGACGACGACACGGTGCTCCGTCACGAGCTCCGGAAGGACCGGTGTGGCGCAGTCGAGACTGTCCCCCGCGCCGTAGAGGACCTGCGAGGTGGCCGGCCGGTCGGTCGACCATGTAACGGCGACCGATGTGGCGGAGAGAGGCTCGCTGGAGACGTCCGTGATGATCGGCGGCCCCATGGGGCCGGTCGACATCGTCTCGAACGTCGAATCGGGAGAGACGGCGACGCTCTCGTACGCGTCGGCCGACCGGACTCGGAAGTGGTAGAGCGTCTCGTCGTCGAGGCCCTCGAGCGTCACCTCGTGGGCGGTGTCGAGGCCCGCGACCGACGCGGTGTCCCCGTAGCTGTCGGTCGGTCCGTACTCGACGACCGACGTCGCCGGCCGCGTCGTCGTCCAGCTGATGACGGCCCACGACGTTCCGACGTTGCCGACCGAGACGCCGGCGATGGCGAGCGGCGTGAGGTCGGTCTCGAAGACACCGTCGTCCGAGTGGACGACGTCCACGCCGTCGCTGCTTCTGACGCGGAAGTGGTAGAGCGTCCCCGGCTCGAGCCCGATGAGCGTCATCTGGTGCTGCGTCACGGGCGCCGGGTCGACGTCGGTGGAGCTTCCGTATGTGTCGGTCTCGCCGTACTCGACGGCGGAGTCAGAGGCCCGATTGGTCGTCCAGGTGATCGTGGCCGTCGTCGTATCGACGGCCGTGACCGTGACGTCGGTAACGGTCAGGGGCGGCGGTGGCGGCAGCGGCGTCTCGAACACGAGGTCGCCGGAGGCGGCGGTGTCCGCGAACGCGTCACCCGAGAGGGCGCGGAAGTGATAGACGACGCCCGGCGAGAGCCCGTCGACGACGACATCGTGCGACGTCACGTACGATCCGTCGATCTGCGTCTGCGACCCGTACGCCTCGCTCGTGCCGAACTCGACCCACGAGGTCGCCGGCCGGTTGGTCGTCCAGACGAGTCTGGCCCACGTGGAGTCACCGTCCGCGACCTCCGCATCCACCACCTGGAGGGGCGGCGGGTCGGACGTCGTGAAGGTCTCGTCGCCGGACGTCGCCGGGACCCCGGCTGAGTCGGTGCCTGCGACGCGGAAGTGATAGAGCGTCGACGGCTCGAGGTCGGTCAGCGTGATGCTGTGGGACGTCTGAAGGGGTGAAGGCCGCTCCTCGACCGTCCCGTACTCGACCGTCGGTCCGTACTCCACGACGGCCGTCGCCGGTCGATCGGTGGTCCACTCGATGACGGCCGTCGACTCGGTCGCCGCAGCACTGATGCCCGCGATGACCAGCGGGACCGGCTCGCCTGCCGGCGCGACGCCGACCGTCAGCGTCCCGACCGGCTGTCCCGGGTCTTCGAAGGCGAAACCGAGGACACCGAGCGAGTCCGAAACGAACGGACCGGCCTCGACGAGCTCTCCGCCGGTGGAAACGTTGAACGCTTCCTCGGCGGTCACTCCGACCAGGATGTGCGTTGATTCGACAGCCGAGCCGTCAACGGCGAAGACCAGCGTCACCGCGGCCACCGCGACGAGCGTGATGGTCGCCCTCACTCGCGGCGCTGTGCGCACACTCACCCCTCCCGAACCCGAACGCTATCGGACGGGGCCCGCGGGACCGAAGGCGGGTGCATAGGGGGTTGCCTGTGCAGTGGAAGACCTTGGGCCGGCCTCCGAGAGGAGCGTCAGCCGGCCCTGCGCGACCGAGGCTTCTCGTGTGCCTGTAGGACCCCGGCGAACCCCGTCCAAAGCTGCTTGTCGTATCCGTGGTGCCATGGGGTGGCGACTGAGAGCCTTACAACTGCACAATCTGTGCCATTAGGTAAGTAACAATGCGCGTGGAGCCCGATCCGGTGCGGGCCGGAGAGCGGCTGAGGACCTGTCCGAGGAAGGGGGCGCGGCGGAACGCGAACGGGCCCGCCCTGTGTTC
>WJMD01000132.1 GCA_014728125.1 Candidatus Effluviviaceae Genus V sp. | reverse complement strand
GTCGAGGGCGTGTTCTCGGATCTCGACGCGGGCGGCGCGCTCGTGCTGTCGGGTCCGGCCGGGCTCCGCCGCGTGCATGCGGCCGACGTGTTCTTCGCCTGAGGGGAGGGCGACGCCAATGCTGCTCGCCATCGACGTCGGCAACACGAACTCGGTCATCGGCATCCTGGACGGCACGTGTCTCAAGCACCGGTGGCGCATCGCGACCGACCCGAGGAAGACGGGCGACGAGTACGCGCTGCTGTTGCTTCAGCTCTGCGGACAGGCGGGCGTCGAGCCGTCGTCGCTCGGCGCCGTCGCGCTCACCTCGGTCGTCCCGGACGCCACCACGGCCCTGGTCGCGGGGTGCGAGGAGCACCTGGGTCTCGTGCCGCTCGTCGTGACGAGCGACCTCGATCTCGGCATCGAGGTCGACTACGACCATCCGTCCGAGGTGGGCGCCGACCGCCTCGTGAACGCCGTCGCCGCGCGGGAACTCGTCGACGGCCCGGCGATCATCGTCGACTTCGGGACCGCGACGACCTTCGACGTGCTGACGGCCGACGGCCGCTACGTCGGCGGGGCCATCGCCCCGGGCGTCCGCACGTCGGCGGAGAACCTGTTCCGCCGGGCGGCCCTCCTCTTCCGCGTGGGCCTCAACCCGCCGGAGCGCGCCATCGGCCGGACGACCGAGGAGTCGCTCCGGTCCGGCATCGTCTTCGGCGTCGCCGGGCAGGTGGAGGGCATCGTCGCGCGGCTCGCTGAGGAGCTGGGGGAGAAGCCGACGGTGGTGGCGACCGGTGGCCTGGCGGCGAAGCTGGCCTTGTTCGCCCCTTCGATCGACATGGTCGAGCCGGACCTCACGCTCCTCGGGCTCGCCCTGATCGACCGGCGCCTGAGGAGAACGTAGGACGAGGACCGCCCCTGCCGAAAACCCACCGGAAGAACCGAAAAAGCCCTTGCGCCCCGCCGGCGCTTCGTATAGATTAGCACTCCGCGAATTCGAGTGCTAAGTGGCGGGTCCGCCGGGTCCGTCGTGGCCGGGCGGCAGGACGACCGTCGAAACAAGGAGGTAGGTTCCATGGCAGCAAAGAAGAAGACGACGAAGAAGAAGTCGAAGAAGCTCAACATCAAGCCGCTCCAGAATAGGGTCCTCGTGAAGCGCCTTGAAGAGGAACTTCAGAAGACCGCCGGCGGGATCATCGTCCCGGACACGGCCAAGGAGAAGCCTCAGCGCGGCAAGGTCATGGCGGTCGGTCCCGGCCGGATGACCGACGACGGCAAGCGCATCGACGTCGAGGTCGAGGTCGGCGACGAGGTTCTCTTCGGCAAGTGGTCGGGGAGCGAGATCACGATCGACGGCGAGGAGTACCTGTTCATGAAGGACGACGACATCCTCGCGATCCTGTAGCGGCAACCGAACCGATGTGAGGTGGTAAAGACCATGGCAAAGCAGGTCGAGTTCGATTCAACTGCACGAGAGCACCTGAGGCAGGGCGTCGACAAGCTGGCGAACGCCGTGCGCGTCACGCTGGGCCCCAGGGGACGCAACGTCGTGCTCGATAAGAAGTACGGCTCGCCCATCATCACGAACGACGGTGTGACCATCGCGAAGGAGATCGACCTCGAGCATCCGTATGAGAACATGGGCGCGCAGATGCTCAAGGAGGTCGCGACGAAGACGGCCGACATCGCCGGCGACGGCACGACGACTGCCATCGTTCTGGCGCAGTCCATGGTGGCGCAGGGCCTCCGGAACGTCACTGCCGGCGCCAACCCGATGCACCTGAAGCGCGGGATCGAGGCTGCCGTCGAGGCCGCCATCAAGCAGCTCAAGACCATGAGCCACGACATCAAGGACCGGGGCGAGATCGCCTCGGTGGCGACCGTGTCGTCCAACAACGACCCGGAGATCGGCGAGATCCTCGCCGACGCGATGGAGAAGGTCGGGAAGGACGGCGTCATCACGGTCGAGGAGGCCAAGTCGATCGAGACGTGGCTCGACGTGGTCGAGGGCATGCAGTTCGATCGCGGCTACCTGTCGCCGTACTTCGTGACCGACCCTGAGCGCATGGAGACCGTGCTCGAGGACCCGTACATCCTCATCCACGACAAGAAGATCTCGGCGATGAAGGACCTCGTCCCGGCGCTCGAGAAGATCGCGCAGACGGGACGTCCGTTCCTCATCGTCGCCGAGGACGTCGAGGGCGAGGCGCTGGCGACGCTGGTCGTCAACAAGCTCCGCGGTACGATCCAGGGCGCCGCCGTCAAGGCGCCGGGGTTCGGTGACCGCAGGAAGGCGATGCTCGAGGACATGGCGGTCCTGACGGGCGGCGTGGTCCTCTCCGAGGAGAAGGGCCTCAAGCTCGACGGCGCGACGCTTCAGGACCTCGGCCGCGCCAAGCGCATCGTCATCGACAAGGACACGACGACGATCGTGTCGGGCGCCGGAAAGTCGACCGACATCAAGGGCCGCATCGAGCAGATCCGTGCCGAGATCGAGCGCTCCACGTCTGACTACGACAAGGAGAAGCTCCAGGAGCGTCTGGCGAGGCTCGCGGGCGGCGTCGCCGTGCTGAACGTGGGCGCCGCGACCGAGACCGCCATGAAGGAGAAGAAGGCGAGAGTCGAGGACGCGCTCCACGCGACCCGCGCGGCCGTCGAGGAGGGCATCGTCGTCGGTGGCGGTGTCGCGCTCCTTCGGACAGCCGAGGCGCTCAAGAAGCTCAAGGACAAGGACATCGATACTCAGACCGGCATCGAGATCGTCGTGCAGGCGCTCGAGGCGCCGATCCGGCAGATCGCGAAGAACGCCGGGGCCGAGGGCTCGATCGTCGTCGAGGAGATCCGCGCCAACAAGAACGCCCGGCACGGATACAACGCTGCGAACGGCGAGTACCAGGACCTGGTGGCCGCCGGCATCATCGACCCGACCAAGGTCGTGCGGACGGCGCTCACGAACGCTGCGAGCGTCGCGAGCCTGCTGTTGACGACCGAGGCGATCCTCACGGACAAGCCCGAGGACGACAAGAAGGGCCCCGGAATGCCGGAGGATATGTACTAGGCACTCTCCACCGAGTCTCAGCGGCGAGCTGATTCTCTGGTGAGCTGTTGCAATGAAGAGCCGGGTCGCGTTGCGGCCCGGCTCTCTTCGTAGGGTACGGTGGTGGACGAGGTCGTGCGGCCCCCGGTCTTCGAGTCTGCGATGTCCTTGCCTGGACAGCGTCTCTGGACTATGCTCGGTTCGATCGAAATCCTCACATGCGCCTAACCTTGTCCTAACGCCGATGTGATGACATTGTCTTCAAATCGGCTCGAACAGGGGAGGCTATGCAGTGGTGAGCACGCGGGACATACTGGTCGTCGAGGACGACGAGGACATTCTGGAGCTGGTCCGGATCAACCTCGAGAAGGAAGGCTACACCGTCAAGGCCGCCACGACCGGCGAGGAGGCGCTCGAATCGGTCGGGAAGAGCATTCCCGGTCT